>JBAXBF010000172.1:0-6862 GCA_037142095.1 Chloroflexota bacterium | reverse complement strand
GCTGCGAAATCAAGTCGCGTTCAATCTCTGCCGCCATCGAGAACGCCAGGGCAATGATCTTACTCTGGATGCTGTGGTCCAGTTGCCAGCTTCCCTTCACCGAATAGACCCGAATACCTTTGCGCGTAGCAAGCGCCAGAATCTCCATGCATTCCAGCATGCTGCGGCCCAGTGCGGGGAGTCGCTATTTTTGCGATAGATTTTTCCGGGCGTCCTGCTCGAAAAATCAGCAAAAATCACGCGACCGCTAATGCCTTCGGCTGCCCCGATTCGTCCTGCTTCGCCCGTTTCGACCCAACAAGGGGTCGAAACATCGCTACGCAATGACTTGACGCCGTTTCGTAAAGCCTGCATTTTCACTACGCTTACGCTCCGTGAAAACACATGCACTACGGCTATCGCGGACTAAAAATCTCCACTTCGGGGTTCTAAGCCCAAACCCTCGGAATTTTTTTAATTATTTAAAATCAGTAAGATGACAAAAATAATTAAAAGATAATCACTCAATCACAGGTGTTTTGGCAAGGAATCAATGGAACACAACCCTTATTGAAGGCGATTACATTATTCTCAAAACTCATATCCATGTATGAAATATTAAAAATCATTTTGAGAATGAGTTTTGAGAACCGAAAATGCCCATTAAATCGTATTTGTGACTGTACATAATTGAGAATCTCATAAACGACCCTTTTAGAGAACGATTAAAATAAAGCCTTTCCCCCCCCAATTCCTGTGGCAATATTTTACTAACGTATTGGATTTGAATGATTTAAAAAATTCCGAGGGTTTGGGCTTAGAACCCCTAAAAGTAAACTTTTTGCACTCATCATAACCGCTATCAGGAGATACTAAACATTAGCCTTTGCTTATTTTTACCTTTTCGAGGGGATGGGCAAAAATAGCCATCTTTGGCGAGAATTTTTGAATCCAACAGTAGATGTTGGTATGATCCACCGAAATGCCACGCTCAGCCATCATCTCTTGGATGTTTCAATAGCTCAAAGAATACGCCAGATACCACCGAACGCAAATCAGAATGAATGATTTTTCGAAACGGTGACCTTTGAAGCTAATCATGGGCGATTTGTGCGGCTAAAACTTGGCCGGTAAGTCTACCATAGCACCCTCTTGGCCGGTTAATGCAACAAAACCCTTAAAATTCCGTTTTCTACATAGCTCCCTGAATAGTAGATTGCCAGCGATGTTTAACCACTTTATTTTATTTTTTTGGTTCGATGAATATGTCCGATACAGTTGTTTTTTATCCCTTGGTGAGCATTATTATCCGCAGCATGGATAGCGTCACGTTGCAAGAGGCACTTGAATCCATCGCATTACAAATCTATCCGAATATTGAAGTGGTGCTAGTCAATGCCAAGGGATCCGATCATACCGTAATATCCCAGTGGTGCGGGTGTTTTCCTGTACGTATGGTTGGTGCGGACAAACCACTGCGCCGCAGTCTGGCGGCCAATATCGGCCTAGATAGCGCACGTGGAGACTACTTGATTTTTCTTGATGATGATGATTGGTTTGAGCCGAATCATATTCAAAAACTGGTAGATGCAATTAGGTCTCGCCCAGAATTCAAGGTGGTTTACACGGGTGTAAAATGTGTTGATGAAAGTAATAAGCCGCTTCAAGACACATTTTCAATTCCATTTGACGCGATTCGGCTTCTAGCCGAGAATTTTATTCCAATTCACTCGGTTCTGTTTTCATGTGCATTGCTGGAGCTTGGATGTCGTGTCGATGAGTCATTTGATATGTATGAGGATTGGGATTTCTGGATACAGTTATCCAAATTTTCAGGTTTCCTGTTTGTTGATGGGCTAAGTGCGGTTTATCGGATCAATCGGCAATCCGAGTCCGGTGTGTATTTGGAGAGCTCCAAAAGAGTGGATGCCATGTTGGCAGTATACAGAAAGTGGCATGGTGAATTGTCTGATGAACAGCTTATCAAAATAATGCAGCCCATCCGGCAGATTCCGATAAAGGACAAACAGATTTTGAGTCTCCAATTGTCTGTGGATGAGCGCGATCTGCGGATTGCAAATCTCGATCAGGCGGTGGATGAACGCGATCTGCGGATTGCAAATCTCGATCAGGCGGTGGATGAACGCGATCTGCGGATTGCAAATCTCGATCAGGCGGTGGCCGATTACAATGAACAAATCTCAACACTTAATCAGAATGAGGCAAAGTATGAGGCGCGCATCGCAGCATTGAGCCAGATAGTTGTAGAACGAGAAGCGATCGTGCAGGAAGTGTTCAATAGCCATTCATGGCGACTGAGTGCGCCGTTGCGTGTACTTGGCACGTTCGCCCGACGTGTTAGCGAGCCGGGTCCGCGTTGCGGCCTGTTTTCACGGCTAATAATGGCGGCTTGTGTGCTACCTGCAACTTTTTTTCATTATCGCGGCTTGCGCGAATGGATAGGCGCCACAAGGCGCGGCGCGTCTTTCTTCGCTGCGGTACTGATCAATCCGACGCAAAGTCATGCACGACTGGCAGGCAAACCACGGTTGGTGCAGATACCCGTATCCCTTGGCATATCGGTAGCGCAACGCATTCACACGAACGGCGGCGTGCTGCCGTCGGTGGTTAATATGTGCCTGGATCGTGTTTTCGTGCACGACACGACGGTGGCTAGCGCCCCTGTCAATCTGCGCCGGGTGCTGGTGGCTGACTACCGGATTCCCAGGCCGAACGTGTCCTCGGGTGAGCGTGGCACCGGGGGTATTCTAATGGATTTGTGCAGTCTGGGCTACGAAGTCGTTTTCCTGCCGAACGATCTGTTACCATCGCCCGAATATGAGGCAGAACTGCACGCGTTGGGTGTGACGGTAATTACTAACTTGCAGGGCTATAGTTCACCCGCAAGCTACCTGAGTACCCAAGGCCACATGTTTGGCGCATTCCACATATTCCGCCTCGACGTGGCCGAAATCATGCTGGACTTGATGAAGCAGGCGTCTCCCACCGCGCGGGTTATCTTCCACACGGTAGACTTGCATTTTCTGCGTGAAATGCGCGAGGCGGAATTGCATCAAAGCGACGTTGCGCTCGTCAAAGCAAACCGAACCCGGGAACGCGAATTGTCCATTATGAGACGGGTGGATCAAGTTGTGCTTGTCAGTTCTGCCGAAGTGCCACTTCTCAAAGAGTATTTGCCTGATACGCTCATCACTGTGTTTCCGGCGTTGTATGCGCCCATCGCGCGCCATCCGGCGCCATTCGAGGCGCGCAGGAATATCTTCTTTTTGGGCGGCTTCGCGCATAGGCCAAACGTGGATGCCGTGCAATGGTTCGCCAGGGAAATATGGCCCCTAGTGCGAATCCGCTTGTCGGACGTGGAATTTCACATTGTTGGTTCCGAGATGCCACAAACTGTGCAGGATTTGGCTAGTGTTACGGGTATCAGGACTATTGGGTTTGTGCCGGATCTGGATCCGCTCATCGCGTCCATGCGTTTGGGTGTGGCGCCGCTGCGTTTTGGAGCAGGCATCAAGGGCAAGGTCGCAATGATAATGGGTTCCGGTGTGCCCTGTGTCTGCAGTGGCATAGCGGCCGAAGGCATGCACATACATGACGGAGTACATACCCTGGTGGCGGATGAGCCAAGGGCTTTCGCCGATGCCGTTATAAGGCTTTATGACAACAAGGAATTATGGGAAAAGTTCTCGGCTAATGGTCAGGAACTCATCAGCCGTAATTTCGGTAACGAGGCGAACCGCTCATCGCTGCTGTCTTTGCTAGATGCCGGGCGCGCGCTGCCCATTTCGCTATTCGGCGAATACTGCACGGCGTTGCGGTCGCGCGCAGTGCCGCCAGAGAATGCCGTTGTTGACGTTTCGATCATCGTGCCGGTATACAACAAGTGGGCGTTGACGAAGGCCTGCCTGAACTCGATTCTTGAGACAAGTTCGTATAACGGTATCAGTTTCGAGATCGTTCTGGCAGATGATGTTTCTACTGATGAAACCGTCCGTGCGTCTGAGTTCTATCCCGGGCTGAAAGTGGTTAAGACGGAGAAGAATGTCGGTTTCCTGCGTAATTGCAACAACGCTGCCAGCTACGCATGCGGGCGCTACTTTCTGTTTCTGAACAACGATACGATCGTGTTGCCGGGCTGGTTGTCAAGTTTGTACAACACGCTGGAACAGGATCCAGGTGTAGCCATTGTCGGTTCAAAATTATTGTATCCAGACGGTACTATCCAGGAGGCGGGCGGCGTGCTGTTCAGCGATGGCACAGCGCTCAATATCGGCCGAGGACAGGGGCGCGACATGCCTGTATTCAACATCGAACGCGAAGCAGACTATATATCCGGCGCTTCCATTTTGGTGCGAAAGTCATTCTGGGAGCAGGCGGGTGGATTCGACGAGCGTTATAAAAATGCCTATTGCGAGGATGTAGACCTGGCAATGTTTGCCAGGTCATTGGGCATGCGGGTAGTGTACCAGCCAGACTCGGAAGTCGTGCATTTCGAACACCAGTCCTACGCGGGACAATCAACAGCGCATCTTAGGGGTTTGCAGAACCACAATACCGAACTGGTGCTCGAAAAATGGAGTGACGTTTTTCAGCGCGACCACCTCCCTGCGGCTATGCAATGGCAGATCGTCATGGCGAATGCCGAACGGACCGCGCCTGCCTCCGCGCGTGAGCGGAGACAGGCGGGCAAATTGAACGTGCTGTACTTCAGCCCTTTCCCCTCGCATCCCGCCAGTCACGGTAACCGAGCCATCATTAACCAGCTCGCGCGGCACTTCCAGAGCATGGGGCACACCGTCCATTTCGTATTGCTGCAAAGCAACGAATATGCCGAAGTGGATTTGAAGGAAATGCGCGCCACTTGGGATACGCTGGACGTAATCCCTTACACCAATCCCATGTGGGCCAACGGTGGACCGATTCCATTCGACGGCTGGTACGAGGAAGGCATCGGAGAACGCATACGCTGTCTGTGCTCCCAATACGACATCGACATGGTGTTTTGCTCATATGTTTTTCAATCCAAATTGCTGGAATTTGTGCCTTCCTATATTCTGAAAGTTATCGACACTCACGATAAAATGGGTGACAGGTACGACATGCTTCGCAAGAACGGCCAGCCGCTGGAATTTTTTTCCTGCACGCCAGAGGAAGAAGGCGCCTATCTGCGCCGTGCGGATGTGGTGGTGGCCTTGCGCGAAGAAGAGGCCAGCTACTTCGACAGCGTAACAGGCAAGCGCACGGCTGTTGTGCTATCTCACGCCGAAGCACCGCGTTTCATCGACAAGGATTTTATAAATGTCAGGCACGTAGGACTGGTGGCCAGCGCCAACAGCATCAATCTGGCGATGGTGCGGGAGTGTCTGGCGGCCATCGAACGTCATCTGCAAAGCACCGATTGTCCGTTCAAGGTGCATGTGGTCGGGCAAGTCAGGGAAATGGTGGGGCGCTTGTCGACAAAAGAGAGTGAGGTTTTTCACAAGCCCTGGGTACACATGCACGGGTTCGTGCAAGATATTGGCGAATTTTATGCTGATATGGATCTGCTCCTCTCGCCCGTCACGATGGGCACGGGCATCAACGTCAAGACTGTCCAGGCAATGGCCTATGGCATGCCGCTGCTAACGACGGAATGCGGAGTCAAAGGCATTGAGACAGGCGATCCAATGCACATGCACACAAACCTGGATGCGCTGGCGGCTAGCCTGTTTGCCATGGTGGAACATGCCAACGACCTGCGGCGACTAGCTGCGCTCAGCCGCGATCGGTACGTTCGGTTCTACGACGAGAACGTGGATGCCATCACGGCATTGTTTGCTCACCCTAAATTAATAGAGGCCGACGATGAATAAAAAATCGGATGATTTAACTTCAAATTCTTCAATCAAGAGTCGTTACGGTTCTGCCTTGGCTGCAATTCGTTGGATATTTGCACGCCCAAAACTAAAGGTCGATGTGAAGCAAAAGCATTTCCATTCCGGTGTACTGGAATACCAGAAGCAAACGCTTTTGAAATTGATGGAAATGAGCGGTGTGTCGTCACTGCGCGGAAAAAAGATAATGGAAATCGGCGGCAATGGGGATATGGCTGTTGGTAAGACGCTGTATGACTGGAGCAATACAAAGGTTACAGTCGTTACTCCGGATCCGGAGTTACATACAAATGTGCTAGACGATCAAAAAATCGAGTTGATACTACGCGGCGCCGAACATACCGGGCTTCCCGATAGCAGTTTTGATCTGATTTACGGTTGTGCGATACTGGAGCATGTTCAGGAGTACGAACGCATGTTCTATGAGTGTTATCGCCTTCTGAAACCCGGTGGATATCTGCTCTTGCAAGGCGGCCCACATTGGCACTCCCGCGTTGGACACCATGTGTTTGTTGTCAATGCTGAGATGGATTACCGATTTACCGGAAACAATCCGGTACCGGATTTCGGACACCTTTACTTGAGCAAGAAAGAAATGGATCTGAGTTTGGCCGAGCAGGGTATCCCACCATTGCACAGAGAAGCAATTATTCGACTGATATATGATGATACGTCGCTTAACCGGACATGCTTGGAAGACATTCTGAAGGCTTTCCAGTCTTTACCCTGGGATGACATCGAAATTCAAAAAGAGGGAGTTACGCAACCAGAACCAGACATATTGGACAGGATTCAGGCGAACATGGGCAGAATTGAAAATAGAGTCTTTGCAGAGAACCTCTATATAGTTGCGCGAAAACAGGCTTTGTTGAATAAATCGGATTTACCATGGCGTTGTTGAATAAATCGGTTTTTTCAGCATTCAAATTGGTTATGGGGTCTGAAGTCCAATGGTACGAAAACGTACGTTAGCGTCTATGTTAAGGTGC
>JBAXBF010000171.1:0-6870 GCA_037142095.1 Chloroflexota bacterium | reverse complement strand
ACCTTCAAGCAATTCCCGGGAACGAAATATACTCTGGTTGTTGCTCCCGAAGACTGCACCGGTTGTGCGCTGTGCGTGGAAGCCTGCCCGGCAAAGAACAAGTCGGTGGCTGGACGCAAGTCGATCAACATGGAACCCCAACTGCCCATCCGCGAACGCGAAGTGGCAAATTGGGAGTACTTCCTCACCTTACCCGAAGCAGACCGCTCCTTGTTGAAAATCAACACGGTCAAAGATTCTCAGCTTTTACAACCCTTATTTGAGTTCTCCGGCGCTTGCGCTGGCTGTGGCGAAACCCCTTATATCAAGCTGCTCACCCAGTTGTACGGCGACCGCACAGTCATTGCGAATGCAACCGGCTGCTCATCCATCTACGGTGGCAACCTGCCTACCACGCCTTATACCACGAACAATGATGGGCGCGGCCCAGCCTGGTCAAACTCACTCTTTGAAGACAACGCTGAATTTGGACTCGGTTTCCGTCTGACCTTGGATAAACACAACCAATATGCCCGTGAAATCCTACCATCCTTTACCAGCCTGGTTGGAGAAGAACTGGTCACTGGTCTGCTTAATGCCGACCAGACAAGCGAAGCAGGTATCAAGGAACAACGCGATCGGGTAGCGTTGCTTAAGCAACGACTACAAGGCAAACCAGATGCCAAAGCCCGCGACCTGCTCAGCATCGCGGATACACTGGTCAAGAAGAGCGTCTGGATCCTGGGCGGCGATGGATGGGCTTACGACATCGGTTACGGCGGTTTGGATCACGTCATCGCTTCCGGCTACAACGTCAATATCCTCGTCCTGGATACCGAAGTCTATTCCAACACCGGTGGTCAATCCTCAAAGGCAACCCCACTTGGGGCAGTCGCCAAATTCGCGGCGAACGGTAAAGCACTTCCCAAGAAAGACCTGGGCTTGATTGCCATGTCCTACGGTTATGTGTATGTAGCCCGCGTTGCGATGGGTTATAGCGATTCACAGACCCTGAAAGCCTTCCTGGAAGCCGATGCGTTCGATGGTCCTTCCATCATCATCGCCAACAGCCATTGTATCGCCCACGGCTATGACCTGGTTAAAGGTCTTGAGCATCAGGTCATGGCAGTAGAGTCGGGTATGTGGCCGCTCTTCCGTTACAATCCGAACTTGCTCACAGATGGCAAGAACCCGCTGGTGCTCGACTCGAAGGCGCCCAGCATCCCGGTCGACAAATACGTCTATGAAGAAACCCGCTTCCGCATGCTGCTCCAGAGCGACGAACAACGCTCCGAAATGCTGATCAAGAAAGCGCAAGAGAACGTCCAGAACCGTTGGGAATTCTACAAACAAATGGCAGAGATGCACTACAGTGCATAATTGATAACCTCAAATTCCCCTTGACGCTCACGCGTCAAGGGGATAACTTCTTTATTAGAAAATTCATCATTACTCCAAACGAGGACAAATATGATCGACTTAACGACAACTTATCTAGGACTTAAGTTAAAAAATCCAATTGTAGCTTCTTCTTCACCCCTTACCGAAAAACCAGATACTGCCAGGCAGCTCGAAGATGCCGGCGCGGCGGCGATCGTTGCCCCATCCCTCTTCGAAGAACAGATTATCCGCACCAGCCTGGAACTCGACTACTTCCTGAGCAAGGGAAGCGAAAGCTTCGCCGAGGCACTCTCCTACTTTCCCGATGTGGGCAGATACAGCGTTGGTCCCGAGTCTTATTTAGAACGCATCCAGGAACTTAAGAAAGCGCTGAGCATACCCGTTATCGGCAGCTTGAATGGTGTTTCCAGCGGCGGATGGATTGATTACGCTCACAAAATTGAGCAAGCCGGCGCGGATGCATTGGAACTTAACCTGTACTATCTGCCAACAGATCCGGCATTTAACGGTATCCAAATTGAAGAAAATTACGTTAAACTGGTCAAAGATGTTTGCAGCAAAGTAAAAATTCCCGTATCCGTTAAACTCAGCCCCTTCTTCACTGCCATCCCGAACATAGCCCATCAATTCGTTGCAGCGGGCGCAAAAGGTTTGGTGCTCTTTAACCGCTTCTACCAGCCTGATTTTGATATCGAAAAGCTGGAAGTTACTCCCAGCCTGACATTAAGTTACTCAGACGAAATGCGCCTGCCACTGCATTGGATCGCCATTCTCTTCGGGCGGATTGAAACCGACCTGGCATTGACCAGCGGTGTCCAAACGGCAGAAGATGTCATCAAAGCCATGATGGCTGGCGCCAAAGTCGCGATGGTTGCCTCAACTGTGCTCAAGAATGGACCGATCAAGATTCTCGAATTGCTGACTAAAACAGAAGAATGGATGCAGGCTCATGATTACAATTCCATTGCTCAGATGTGCGGCAGCATGAGCCAAAAGAATGTCGCCGAGCCGGCGGCTTTTGAGCGCGTAAACTATATGAAGGTTCTCAGCTCTTACACAATGCGGTAAGTTTTCTATCGAGTGATCCTGCTCCAAAAGATCATTCACTGTTTATATCGCTCCCGATATTCAAAATCCCGAAGGTGCAATACCTCCGGGATTTTTATTATCATAACAACTTAAAATAGGATTGGGTTAAAAGTTAATATACATCATCGATATACGCGGAGGTAATGGGACCCGTTATGCCATTTTCCAAAGCAGTCCGTACCAGATTGCTGGTAGAATTGACGTTTAATTTACGCATCGCATCGCGGCGTTGTTTCTCAACTGTTTTTACACTGGTCTTTAATATCTTTGCGATTTCACGGGTGGAATAACCTCCCACGATTCTTTGGATGACAGCCTTCTCACGCGGGGATAGGCGTCCAATTGGATCCTGGTTCTTTCTCACTGGAGACAAGTTTAGCCCTTCTTGAGGGATACCTGATCCAATAAAAATTTTTCCGTTGCTCACCGCCTGGATAGCCAACGGAAGATCACCTTTCATGTTAATTTTCTGTATATATCCAAACGCTCCATAGTCTAAAGCCTCCTGAATATCTTTTTCATCCAGCCGCGTGGAAACCACGATGACTCGCGATCCAGGCGCCAGATAATCATGATTTTTCAACACCTTAAAACCATTCATACCCGGGATGGAGAGTCCTAAAATCAGCAAATCAGGCTGAATCCTCTCAATGGTTTGTACCGCGTCTTTGCGGCTACTTGTTTCTCCTGCAATTTCAACACCTTCTATAGACGTTAAAAGGGTATGAATAACCGGAAGAGTAGTAGGGTCCTCAATTACAACGATTCGAATCATAATAACCTCGATCCAGTATTTACTTTTTCTATTTAGATTTTTTTACCTCATCGTGTTTGCGTTCATACAACAATACGAGTGAGGTGAGCCATATATATTATACAACATTTTTCGATAAATGGAAACATATTAATCTTTTATTTAACTATATATTCATATTTGCTCAAGAAGGAACCGGAGGGCGAGAATATCCCAATTATTAACATTCACAGAACATCAAAAATGAGAAATGAAGTAAAATTGGGCGAAGAAAACTATCATGACGCCATTTGGACATGCATCCATCAGTTATTTAATCGGACGAACAACCCCTAAGCTCGATCTACGTGCCGTGCTTGCCGGAGGGATCATCCCGGACTGTGATTTTCTATTATTCCCGTTTCCATGGTTCAATCAGATCCACCGGGTAATTACTCACAATTTACTCTTCATCTGCCTGGTAGGGATCATCGGCGCCGTCTTCAGCAAACATAACCAGAGGAGCACCATCCTCATAAGTCTATTAATAGGCGGGATTTTCCATCTCATCGCCGACTCTTGCATCGACTCGAACCCATCCAATGGAATTGGGGTAGCCTTATTTTATCCATTCAGCGAAGCACTTTTTTCACCCTTTAACCTGGCTGAGACGATAAATACGCCCCTTGGTTGGTCCGATCCGGGAGTCATGTTCATGGCGATGATAAAAACGCTCTGGCTTGAAATGCCTTTCTGGTTTGCAGCCATTTTCCTTTGGTTTTTCCCACGCACTCGCGGTATCTGGGATAAAAACCGGCAGAAAATCTATCTTCCCACTCCGCGACAGGACATTCCTCCCGATAAACAAGCCGAAAAAGAAATTGAAGCCGCTTTAGAAGATGAATAAAAAATGGGTCGTTCCCCCTAAAGAAACAATTCCACCCTCTTTAGTGGATATGGCATCCGAGCATCCTCTGCTTACGAACATCTTCGTACGGCGCGGCATGCGTGATTTACCCCAGATTCAGGCTTTTCTCGACCCGGATCAATACACCCCGGCATCCCCCTTCGTCTTGCCGGGCATGGAAGCGATGGTCCAGAGATTGGGAAAAGCGATTAATAATGGTGAAACCATCTGTGTTTGGGGTGACTTTGATGTGGATGGCATCACGGCAACGACAATCCTGCTCACAACCTTACGGCAACTTGGCAGTAAAACACTTTATCATATTCCCATAAGAGCGAACGAATCACATGGCGTTCATATACCGGCTCTTAAACGCCTTATTGAAGAAGAAGGGATTAATGTCTTGTTGACCTGCGATACCGGAATCGACGCAAACGAAGCAACCGATTATGCGCAATCGCATGGTGTCGATGTGCTGATCAGCGATCACCACATTTTACCAGAGACGCTTCCAAACGCATGTGCCATCATCAACCCACATTTCCTCCCCCCCGATCACCCATTAGCCACATTGCCTGGTGCAGGCGTGGCTTATCTGCTGGCAGCAGCCTTGTGGGAATCCAGTAATAAACCCGCAGCATCCAACCCATCCCAATGTCTGGATTTGCTTGCTCTGGCAATCGTAGCCGATGTCGTTCCTTTAACCGGAGAAGCACGCTACTTCCTCCAGCGCGGTTTACAGGCTCTCCGTAGAACAAATCGTCCGGCTTTACAAGCGATGATGAAATCCGCCGAAATCAATCCCTTACAGTTAACCGAGGATACCATCGCCTATGTTCTCGCCCCACGCATTAATGCTGTCGGACGGCTTGGTGACGCGAGTCTATTGGTTGAATTTCTAATGACGGCTGATATAAGTGAGGCGGAAGAGATAGCACGGCAGATAGAAAAAATTGATAGTGAACGCAAATGGATCAGTGACCAGGTCTACCAATCCGCTCAGGCGCAAATCGAAAAGGATCCTAAGCTATTAAATTATGCCGCCCTGGTGCTCTTCCAGGATCAATGGCATCTGGGCACATTAGGGCCAGTCTCAAGCCGCTTAGCAGAGCATTATGGGATGCCGGCTGTATTACTAGCAAAACCGAATAAAGAGCAGGATTTATGGCGCGGTTCGGCTCGTTCTGTTGCTGGAATAGATATTCATTCTGCCTTAGAAGAACAGGCAAATATCCTGGAAAGTTTTGGCGGTCACTCTCAGGCAGCCGGTTTATCCATCCGGACTGATAATATTGCCGCTTTTCGGCAAGGCTTTTCGCGCAGCATCCGCCGCATGACGGGCAGCCTTTTGTCAGAACCTGTCCTAACCATTGACGCCATCGTTTCCCTGGAAGATATTACCATGGAGCTTGCCAAGACATTAAACCAGATCGCTCCATTTGGAGCGGGGAACCCACCGCCAGTGTTGATGAGCCGTTTTCTGATTTTACGAAATTACACTGCGATTGGAAAGCGAGGAGAACACTATAAATTAACCGTGGAAAATGGACACGGTTCTTCTCAGAGCGTGTTATGGTGGCAGGGTAAAATTAACGAGTTACCCAAGGAACAATTTGACCTCGCTTTCGGATTGCGCGAATCAACTTACCAGGGGCAACCCAATCTCCAACTCACCCTCCTGGATTGGCAAACCAGCGAGAATTCAATCCCCTTATTGGACGCTTTCGAGAGCCCTTTTGAAATTCTGGACTACCGGCGTGAAAAGAATCCAAGCGCAATTATCCGCAGTATGCAAAACGACCAAGGATTTCTGATTTGGGGAGAAGCGGAGAATGGAATAGGTTGCGTAGGACGAAATGCTTTGCATCCCGCTCCCATCCTGGTCATCTGGACCGCCCCCCCTTCGCACGAAGTTCTCATGTCCGCTCTGGAAAAAGTCAATCCCCAAAAGATTATTCTCTGCGCACTTACGCCAGAAACAGACGAGATGGAAATTTTCTTTAAGAAATTAGCAGGGTTGATTAAATTTATTATTAAAGAAAAGCACGGGGAGATATCCTGGCTGCAATTAGCAAGCGCAACTGCGCAGCGCGAAGCCGCTGTTCGTTTAGGTCTGGCATGGCTGGAAGCACATGGAGATATCACGATGGATGCTTCACAAGATGAGGGAATAGTCCATTCGGGAGGTCAGACATCCCCGGTAAAAGCAACATCGATTTTGAAACAATTAAGAAGTATTTTAACAGAAACAAGTGCTTATCGGAATACTTTCTCACAGGCAGACGCAATCACGCTCCTTAATATACCCATAAAGATATAAATAAATTCTGGAGAAAGGTCATCTTTCCGTGGAATATAATTCTTCCCATAAATATGAAAATGGGGATTATTTGTCGTTATAATTCATACTTGTATACTCTATTGTGGTATAATATCAACGATTTCGTTCTTTTGTGGCGTTATCCACAATATTCACATATCTTTAGGAGGATAAGATTGATGAAACACCGAATATTCTTAATTGCATTATATCTATTTGTCATTATGGCAATGCTGTTATCGGCATGTGCGCCGGCAGCTACGCCCGCTCCAGCGGAGAAACCCACCGCGGCTGCGGCAGTTGAAAAAGCCACAGAAGCGTCCGCTCCTGCTGGCACGTTGCCCGACCTGAAGGGACGCGAAGTCACGGTCGCCATTGAAAACGCTTACCCGCCCTTCAACTACGTAGATGCCAAAACCGCCAAACCCGGCGGCTGGGACT
>JBAXBF010000170.1:0-6884 GCA_037142095.1 Chloroflexota bacterium | reverse complement strand
CTATATAGATAAGTCCTTCATATGCACCCTCAGAAATTCCTTTTGGTCCAAAAACAACCATTTCTACATCTGGTGTATCCGGTAGATTGGTGAATACAACATCCACATTAGATGCAACTTCAGATGGTGAATAAGCTTCCTGTGCACCTTCTGCTGTTAATTCTTTTACGACATCTCGACTGCGATTATGTACAACAACGGAAAAACCAGACTTAAGTATATTTTTTACAATCGGTTTACCCATTAAACCTAATCCAATATAACCAACTCGTAAGCTCGATACCATGAAATCCCATCTCCTAAAATGATAAATTACATTGATTATTTGATTTTGCTTTTTTATTATACAATAACAGTGTTTAGTTTGGGCAAGTAAAAACGATGTACTAAACACGAAATTGGATAGCTTTTACTTTATTTCCCTTGTCGTTCTATAAATGCTAGACTATAATCAAAATCTACAATTTTAATAAAACAGGATAAGTGAGGTATTTTCTCTGGCTTATCCTGTTCAGTTTGTTAAGTTCCTTATTGATAAGGGATATCCATAAATAAATGAGGTATTGGTATGATTGACGTAAATGAATTGCGAAAAGGGGTTACATTTGAGTTTGATGGCAGTCTTTTTAAGGTATTAGAGTATGAACACCACAAACCAGGTCGTGGGAATGCAACTATCCGAATAAAAGCGCGCAATATGCGTACCGGATCGACAATAGAAAAAACGTTCGCTTCTGGATTACGTGTTGAGGAAGCGAGACTCGATTACCATAATGTGCAATTTCTTTATGGCGATGGAGATCATTACCATTTTATGGATTTAGAAACTTACGAACAACCCGCTGTTTCTTCTGATATTCTTGGAGATTCGGCGAATTTTCTCAAACCAGAGATGGAAGTGAAACTCACATTTTATCAAGGGAAACCAATCGATCTTGAGCTTCCGCTTACGGTTGACCTTAAAGTTATCCATGCAGAACCAGCCGTACGTGGAAATACTGCGACTGGTGTAACTAAAAAAGTAGATACAGAGACTGGTCTAGAAGTGCAAGTACCCTCTTTCGTTGAAGAAGGAGATACTATCCGAGTGGATACTCGTTCGGGTTCTTATGTGACCCGCGTTTAGAGATATGAAAACACCGTATAGTTTTGATTGTCCCAATTTCTATGGGGATTATTATCGCGGCAGACAGCGTGAAGAGTGCCGTTTGATGGTAAAGACAGAAGATGCAACAAAATGGACTTCAAAACTTTGCTCAAACTGTCCTGTACCCGAAATTCTCAATGCTAATGCTTGTCCTAATATGATGTTGAATGCAGAGGTAAATTCGATTTTCTTTTCGTTTGGGACAAAGATAAGGGTGTTAACATCCTGCACAAAGTCTGGTAAGCCAGTATCTGAACCTCATATTGGTTGTGGAGAATGCCATCTACTGCCTAAAATATTCTATGAAGAATTGAAATGAAAACGTTGCTTATTGACCTTGATGATACTTTACTAACAACAAATATAGATCGATTTATAAAAACTTATTTTATGGCGTTTTCTAAGCATGTGGGGACATATGGTATCGGAGACGCTTTTCTTGAAGCATTATGGGCTGGTACTCAACAGATGATTCAAAATAATCATCCCGATCGAACCTTAAAAGAAACATTCGAAGCTACCTTTTATCCGCTCTTATCTCCTTCATTACCATCATCTTTACAAAACGATCATGGTGGAGATGTTGTTTGTATTCTGGAAGAATTCTACGAAAAAATATTTCCTGAATTACGACAAATTACAGAAATGAGACCGGAAGCAATTAATCTTATCGATGAAGCTTTGAATAGAGGATATCGGATCGCAATTGCGACGAATCCTCTTTTCCCGAAAACTGCTACCCACCAAAGGTTAGAGTGGGCAGGTTTACCCATTGATAATTATCCATTTGAACTTATATCTACTTATGAGGAATTCCACTTTACAAAACCCAACCCGGCTTATTTTGCTGAAGTGCTTGCCTATTTAGGATATCCTGATGGCGAGATTATCATGATAGGGAATGATCTCAATGATGATATCCGTGCTGCTCAGAGGATAGGATTACCTACATTCTGGGTTAAACCATTAGATGGTTTTCACGCAGCAGATAATTTTGAGCCAACAATGACTGGCAATTTAAGTGAGGTGTTTTCATGGCTAGATTCTATAAATAATGATCAATTAATTCCAAAGTATACCAGTCTGGATGCTATAAACGCAATTTTACTTTCTACGCCAGCTTCTCTATTAACCATTTGCCATAAGTTACCAATAGATAGACATAATAAGATGCTAGAAGAAAACGCTAGGGCATTGCATGAAATTCTTTGTCATCTGAGAGACGTGGAGACAGAAATTTATTTACCAAATTTATATAAGATATGTTGTGATGAAAATATGCCTTTCCTTCCAATAATATATCAAAAATCAAGGGCAGGAAAGCGCGATGATATTAATCAGGACTTACAATTTGCTATAAATGCCTTTGTCCAATTACGGCAAAAAACTCTTAATTTAATTGGATCTATTAAAAATAAGGACATGGAACAAGAAGGTATCCATGATGTTTTAGGAAATGTGACATTGTTTCAATTAATAAGTAAAATTGCCGAACACGACCGTGAGCATATCCACCAGGTTTATGATGTGCTTCATAAGAACCATATTAGAGTTTTAGCGCGCACTTGCAATTCGGACTAACGTTGGTATAATTCAGTAATCCATAAATTGGGAGGTGTAAGTGAATCCCTCACGAAATCGGTCTTCAATAATATACTTGTTACTTTTTGTCGCTATTGTATCGTTGGTTGTTTATAATTTCCAACAACAGAATAGAGATAAAGAAGTATTAACTCTTAGTCAATTAGCTAAAAGTATACAAAGCGGTGATATTCAGCAAATTCAGATAGATGAAAACCAACTAAATGTAAAATATAACGGATCTCAGCCTCAACGTGAGGCCCAAAAAGAGCCTGGCGCTACTTTAATGGAACAGTTAACCCAATTTGGCTTGAAGCCTGAAGAGCTAACAAAAGTTAATATTGAGGTTAAATCGCCAAGTCCTTGGCTAGGTATCATGACAGCACTCGGATATTTACTGCCTTTTGTGGTATTGTTGGGGGTTTTCTGGTTCGTTTTTAGGCAAGCTCAAGGAAGTAATAATGCTGCTATGTCTTTTGGTAAATCTCGCGCACGTATGTTCAACAGTGAGCAACCTAAAGTAACATTTGAAGATGTTGCGGGTGTTGATGAATCAAAAGATGAACTTAAAGAAGTTGTTGAATTTCTTCGTGAACCGGCAAAATTCATCAATTTAGGAGCGAGAATTCCAAAAGGAGTATTATTAGTAGGTCCTCCTGGGACTGGAAAAACTTTGCTCGCGAAAGCCGTTGCGGGAGAAGCGGGGGTTCCGTTCTTCTCCATTTCTGGATCAGAATTTGTTGAAATGTTTGTTGGCGTAGGCGCAAGCCGTGTTCGTGATTTATTTGAACAGGCAAAGCGTCATTCTCCTTGTATCGTTTTTATAGACGAAATTGATGCTGTTGGACGCCAGCGTGGAGCAGGTTTAGGCGGAAGCCACGATGAACGTGAACAAACTCTAAACCAGATGCTTGTGGAAATGGATGGTTTCGATACAGATACCAATATCATAATTATGGCGGCGACTAATCGTCCAGATATTCTTGATCCTGCACTATTACGTCCTGGGCGTTTTGATAGACGGGTCGTTTTAGATAGACCAGATATGCGTGGCAGGGAGGCAATTCTAAAAGTTCATGTAAAAGGAAAGCCGTTGGCACCAGATGTTAATCTTAAGAATTTAGCTCGTTCAACTCCTGGATTTGTTGGGGCTGACCTTGAAAATCTTGTTAATGAAGGTGCGATATTAGCTGCCAGAAGAAATAAAAAGATCATTAACCAAGACGAATTACAAGAATCGATTGAGCGCGTTATCGCTGGGCCTGAAAGGAAAAGCCGTCTCATTAGTGACGAGGAAAAACGAATCGTTGCATATCATGAAGCTGGTCACGCGGTCATTATGAATGTTTTGACTGAATCGGATCCAGTACATAAGGTTTCGATCATATCAAGAGGTCAGACAGGTGGTTTTACAATGGCTTTGCCAGAGGAAGATCGAACCTTGATGCCCCGTAAAAAGCTGCTAGCTGATATAATCGGTTTACTTGGAGGTCGTGCAGCGGAAGAATTAGTTTTTGACGATATAACTTCTGGAGCAGCGAATGACATTGAAAGGGTTACAAAGATAGCTCGTTCAATGGTAACAAGATTGGGAATGAGTGATAGTCTTGGACAATTGGTTTATGGACAGAAAGAAGAATTGATCTTTTTAGGACGTGAAATATCTGAACAGCGTGATTATTCAGAATCGGTCGCAGAAAAAATTGATGAAGAGGTCCGTCGCCTGGTTGATGACGCATATCGGAAGGCGAAAGAAGTTTTATCCCAGTACCGAGACAAATTGGATGCAGTAGCGGATAAGTTATTAGAATTAGAGACGATATCTCGAGAGGAATTTGAAAGTGTTTTTCCTCCTCCTGTTGCGAAGAAGATGTACACGCCGATGCCTCGTGGTTTAACTGTACCTTCAAATAAAGCCATTCTTAAGAAAAATTCTGACCTGGATGAAGTAGCTTCAAAAACGAAGCGAAAAAAAACGCCACCAGCGATGCCTCCCGCTCCTGCAACTGTGTAATACAATAGAAAAAAATGGTGTAGCCTTTTGGACTACACCATTTTTTTACTTTAGTACGGTAAGCATACGATCATGCAATTCGTGGTTTGCGGCAATAATGGAGCACTCATTATACAAAAATCCATCGTCTCCTTGGACATTTGTAATAGTACCACCTGCCTCCATTGCGATTAACGCACCTGCAGCTAAATCCCAAGAGTTCGATGAATATACCCAAAAACCGTCATAACGACCGCATGCAACATAGCACAAGTCAAGAACACAAGACCCTGGATGGCGAATTCCTTGTGTGTGTTGTACAAAATATTGAATACCTTTCATATTTCGATCCCAGATGTCCCTGTTATGCGAAAACTCATTAACCACGAGGCATTTAGATAATTCAAATTGGTCATTTACTCGAATGAATTCACCATTTAACCAGGCACCTCTTCCATGTTCAGCACTAAATAACTCCTCTCTTAATGGATCATATACAACCGATAATTGTAAAATGCCATTTTCTTCGTAAGCCAAAGAAAATCCGAAATATGGTAGGTTATGTGCGTAATTGATGGTACCATCAAGCGGATCTAAATACCAGGTTCTCGATACATCACTTCCAAGGATACCGCTCTCTTCGGTAATTATTCTGTCATCTGGAAACTTGTTGTGGATCATCTCTATTGTGATGGCTTCGGATTGATGATCAATTTCTGTAACAACGTCAAACATGCCCTTGGCATCTATAGAATGTTGTTTGTTATATCCATCGTAAATTATTTTACCTGCACGATGTGCTATGTTTTCTAAATCTGTTATTGTTGGTGGCATCATATTTCTCCAAGAAAAAATTAGTATTAATCAACTTCAATTTATGCTGAAAATAACATTTATTGTATCATAAATATATACCGTAGATGGATTTCTGGATAGATCAAGTTTTCCTATATGAAAAATTGTGCTATACTACTTAGGTAAAATTCTTCATTATATGTATAGGTATCTATGCGGAAAAAAATATTCATACCATTAATTATATTGGCGGCATCCGTCGTAATGGGATATCTGGAAATCATTAATGCTTTTGCAACAGGAGAAAATCCGATGAATCCCCTATATAAATCAACGCCCCTTCCACCAAATGCTATCTCTGTATGTCAAGATAATGGCATAAATATAATCTATGGTACCATCATAATAATGGGGATAATTTTACTTGGGCTGATATGGGGGATTCATAACCAAAAAACATAAAAAATCTATGTGACTAATTTGTGTCATTACCATACCTCAAAGTAGGTATTAATGCTTGCATAGTTACAGATTTAATGTTAATATTTGAACAAATATCGGTCGAGAGAGCTTTATTCAATATTTGCTAAGCTTAATGATAATTTAATAGGGGGCACGGTTTTGTTTTCCGTGCCCTTATTATATGAAAAAAGGGACAAAATTTTTGGAAGAGAAAATTCTTGTTATGAAATTCGGCGGGACATCTGTGGGGACTGCTCAAGCGATGGGGAAATCAGTACAAATCATTCGAGAGTCACACGAGGAATGGAAGCGATTAGTAGTGGTGACTTCTGCACTATCGGGAATTACTACGTTATTATTAGATAGTGCTTCACATGCATCAAGGGGAGATCATTCTTTCTTTCAACAGGCGATAACTCAAATTCGTTCAGTCCATCATGGCATAATTAAAGAACTCATTCCCGATCTAGAACGTCAGGCACAAATTAAACAGGATATAAATCATATAATTTCTGAGTTCTCAAATCTTTGTGAAGCGATATCAGTACTTGGAGAAGCCACTCCACGTGCTTTAGATGCAGTCGCTGCTTTAGGTGAACGCATGAGTGCACGAGTACTTGCTGGTGCACTGGAATCTGCAGGTGTTTCATCGATGCCAGTCGAAGCAACCCAAATTATTATTACAGATGCCCGTTACCAATCTGCGCACCCTGATTTTGAGCAAACCACATTTCGTACTCGTCAGATACTAAATCCCATTCTCGCACTAGGTACAGTGCCGGTCATTACTGGTTTTATTGGGGCGACGAGAGAAGGCATAACGACAACTTTGGGGAGAGGCGGGAGCGATTATTCTGCTGCTATCATAGCTGCTGCGCTTCCTTCCCATGAAGTCTGGATTTGGAC
>JBAXBF010000169.1:0-6894 GCA_037142095.1 Chloroflexota bacterium | reverse complement strand
CGGTTGGTGCTTCTACCTTCGGCGCCTCAGTTGGCTTCGCCGCTTCCTGCTTTGGTGCTTCGGTTGGCACAGGAGCAGGGGTGCCGCAGGCAGTTAATACCATGGCAGCAATAATAATCAATGACAAGAGATGTAAAATTTTAATTTTCATACTCGTTCTAACTCCTTAAATATCGTAAAAATAGGTTAACCAATTAAACTAAGCGGGATATCAAATGTATATGCTCGTATTTTTCTCCTTTCCTCTTATGACTTATTTCGGCGAGAGAGTGAGTCAGCAGCCACGGCGATAATCAATACCGCGCCGATGACGATGTTTTGCCAATAAACGTTAATTCCCAACAGGTTAAGCCCGTTGGAAATGAGACTCATCAAGATAACACCCAGCAGCGCGCCCAGGACGGTACCCTCACCACCAGATAAGCTGGCACCGCCGATGACGACTGCCGAGATGACGCGCAGTTCAGCGCCCAAACCCGCCGACACGGAAGCGGAACTCATCCGACCGGCGAGCAAAATTCCCGATAAGGCTGCCAACGCAGCCACAATGACATAATTCATGATCTTTACCTGGTCGATATTGATGGCAGATAGGCGCGCGCTGCGTTCGTTGCCGCCGACGAAGTAACTCTGGCGGAAATATTTAGAACGGCGCAGCAAGATCTCCCCCACAATCACCAGAAAGAGCATGATCCAAACCGGAATCTGGACATCAAACCATTTTCCCTGCCCAAAATAATTAAATTCTTTGGGAAGATTGGGAATACCAAGACCGGAAGTGAGCAGGAAGACGATGCCACGCACAACCTGCATCATGCCCAGGGTTGTGATGAAGGGGTTAACCTGCACTTTGGTCACCAGCAGCCCGTTGATCAAGCCGATGAGACCTCCAACCGCGATGCCCAGTACGATACTAAACCAGACCGGCAGACCAAACTTCGCCATGCAGTAACCTGCCACTGCTCCAGCCAACGCCAGAGTCGAACCGACCGACATATCGAAGCCGCCTGAAACCATCAGAACAGTCATCCCCACCGCGACGATCATATCGAAGGACATGCCGACCACCAGGGCAAGCAGGTTGGCACGCGCCAGAAACTGGGGCGAAGCCATGCGCAGCGCCACGCAGAAGAGTAATACAAAGATAAAAATGCCGATCTCGCGCTGCTGGAATATGGTTTTCAGAATATTGCTCCCAGCAGACGCCTGGTTTTTAGGTTTTATTTCTTGGGTTGTACTCATTTCCTAATTCTCCTTAATGTTTACGGCATTGGCGCCGCCTGTTGCGCCGCCAGCCGCAAGCTGCATAACGCTTTCCTCGTTCGCTTCTGCATGGGTTAAGAAACCCGTGATGCGACCCTTGCGCATTACCGCGATGCGGTCGCTGATACGCAGTGCTTCCGGCAAATCGGAAGAAATCACCAGGATACCCTTGCCTTGATCTGCCAGGTCACGCAGCAATTGGTGGATTTCCTGTTTCGTGCCGACATCGATACCGCGCGTCGGTTCATCCACAATCAAGACGTCCGGTTCGGTCGCCAACCATTCTCCCAGCAGCACCTTTTGCTGGTTTCCGCCGGAAAGATTGTTGATTTTTTGGTTGATGCTCGGTGTGCGGATCTCGAGTTTAGTGACATAAGTCTGCACCAGGTCATTGAGAATATGCCAGCGCAGCCAGCCGCGCGGCGCAACCTTTCTCAAATTGGGCGCCAAGAAGTTCTCTTTTATGGTTTTATCGAGAAACAGCCCTTCGGTTTTGCGATCTTCCGAAAGATAAGCCATCTTATAATTCATGGCTGAGCCAGGATCCTGGACGTGAATATCTTCACCACGCAGATAGATTTTTCCAGCAGTGTGGGCATCCAAACCGACCAGAGCCCGTGCAACTTCCGTGCGTCCAGCACCGACCAGACCGAAGAAAGTCAGGATTTCGCCGTGATGCAGATTGAAACTGACGTCTTCGAAGACCCCTTTACGGGAAAACTGCTCAACGCGCAGCAATTCCTCGCCGCAAACATCCCCTGTGCAGAGTGATGGCATATCGCTCAGGTCGCGTCCCACCATCATACTCACAATTTCGTTTTCGTTCGTCTGGCTGGTGATCTTAGAACCCACATACTTTCCATCCCGCAGCACCACCACCCGATCGGTCACTTCGAAAACTTCCTCCAGGTGATGGGAGACGAAAACGATGGTGATACCCTGCCCTCTTAACTGGCGCATCCAATCGAAGAGCACCGTGGCTTCCTGTAACGACAGGGAAGAAGTAGGCTCGTCCAGAATAAGGATTTTGGCATCGGTTGAGACGGCTTTGACAATCTCGACCAACTGCTGATTTCCCAGGGAGAGCGAACCGACCCGCGTGCGTGGTGAAAAGTCAACCTGGAAGAGGTCAAGCATCTCCTGGGTTTTCTGATACATCATCGAGACGTTCATCAATCCCAGGGAGTTAACCGGTGGTCTACCGCCAAAGACATTTTCTGCCACGGTGAGGTTGGGTACCAGACTTAATTCCTGATAGACAACACTGATGCCAGCCCGCACGGCTTCCAACGGATCATGAAAACTGACATCCTTGTCCTCGATGAGGATATGCCCGCCATCCGGTTTATAGACGCCGGATAGGATTTTGATGAGGGTCGATTTCCCAGCCCCATTTTCCCCGACCAAGCCCAAGATTTCACCACGCTGCACTTCCATGGTCAAATCAGAGAGGGCTTTTACGCCGGGGAATGTTTTGGAGATGTTTTCAACCCTCAATAAGGTCGCTGTTGCAGCGCAATTGTTGTCCATAAGAAATCCTTTTATCCATAATATCGATCTTCGTATAATCCAATCATTCTATCAATCCTGAACCAACTGACCCAAGGTCAAACATCAATCCCTGCGTGGGCAAAGGTATGAACAAAATCCGCATAGGTATGTTCCGGTTGAAGATTACCCTGTAATTCACCTACCAATTTGGAAACCTCTGTCTCTTTGAGCCGCGAGCAGGTGATAATGGGAATCAACCTGGTCACCGGACCCGCCTTTAAGTGCTGGATGACATCCCAGCCGCGCATTTTACCAGGGAGTTCGGGTTCAATGATAATCACGTCCGGTCTGGCATGCTGCACAGATTCTAACACTTCGGGTCCCACCTGCAGGAGAATCGTCTGAAAGCCGCTCTTCTCCGCAAAACGCTGGAGTAAGCGGGCGATGAAAGGATCCGATTCCGCAATGAGACAAACCTTTGCCATGATTTCCTTCGATAAACGCGTATAAAATACGCGGGCAATGAAACCCATCCTCAAGATATGGATGGAACCTGTTTCATACTTTACCAATGATTCGATCGAAAATCTAGTACAAAAAAATGATGTTTTCGTACAATTGGTGTTTTATGTCCGATTCTTACCTAGAATCGAGCGGTCGGCTGCCGCGTAGATATTCCAGCGGGGTAATGCCCACTTCGCTGCGGAAGACGCGCCCAAAGTAATTGCTGTCCGAGAATCCCACATCCAGGGCAACCTCGGTAATGCTCGCCCTGCCCCTCTCCAAAAGCGTTCTGGCTTGTTGAATGCGAAAGCGGTTGAGATAAGTTACTGGCGTAATTCCCATCTCTTGATGAAAACAGCGGGTCAGATAATTCTCACTCACGCCGAGATGGTTGGCAAGCTCGCTGCGCGAGGTCGGTTCGGCATAATGTTCATGGATATAAGCCACCGCCTGGCGCACAAAACGTTTGGCTTCGCTGCCCAACTGCTTGGCACGAGCCAGGGCAGATTCAACCTGTGCAAGGACTTCTTCGGCACTGAACAACCCCTTTCCAAGCACGGCTGCCACTCCCTGATGCAGGCGATCCATATCCTGAGCGGTCAAAATCTGGGCAGTCAGGATAATCACCGGCACGGTACAGGTCAATTTCTGGGCGCGCATGGCTTGCAAAAGCTCAAAACCATCCATCTCCGGCATCATCAGATCCAGCAGAACCAGATCTGGCAGAGTCTGATTCATGACATGGTAGGCTTCTTTGCCATTCTTCGCCTTCAAGACCTGGCTGGATGGCAACTGCTTCAGGATCATGCGGGCGTGCATTTCGAGAATGTTGGCATCGTCATCGACGATCAGAATTTTATAGCCGTCTTCCTGCGTCTGCAATCCCATGCGCTCGAGCGCCTGCGCCAGTTCGGTGCTGCCCAAAGGTTTGACCAGATAATCCATCGCCAGCATGGCACTGCTATTGCGCTCCTCAAACAGCGAATAAAACACAACCGGAATATGCTGGGTATAGGGATTTTGTTTGAGCATTTTCATTAACTCCCAGCCCTGTTCCGTCGCCGGTTGGAAGTCCAGAACCACTGCCCCCGGTGGATTGTTGATTAACTGTGCCAGCCAATGAGGGTTATTCCCGATCTCCTGGATTTCGATCTCAAAGCCGCGCTGGATCAGGTGATCGCTCAGTTTGTGAAAATGTTCAGCCCGCTCGGCCAGCAAGAGAATGGTGCGGGAAGGATTGGCACGCTCGATTTCTTCTAGCGGTGATCCCTCCATCAGCGGCAGCGAATAATAGAAAGTGGAACCGCCTTCCTCCTCACCGCTGGAGCGGACTTTGATTTCTCCACCATGCAATTCGATCAGACGGCGGGTGATCGCCAACCCCAAACCCATGCCGCCATAGCCTCTTTGCAAGCTGCGTTCCGAGCGGCGAAATTCGTCAAAAATCGATTCCTGATCTTCGAGGGGAATACCCATGCCGCTGTCACTGACCGAGATGGTGATGGTATGATCGTGCACTTCGGCTTTCAGTTCGACCCAGCCTTGTTCGGTGAACTTGACGGCGTTGCTGATCAGGTTCAGCGTCACCTGACGCAAGCGGGTACGGTCTCCCCAGACGGTGGGAAGGTGCGTAGGAATATCCACGCGCCATGCCAGCCCTTTTTCCCTTGCCAGCGATTCGCCGAGCAAGACCGCTTCTTTGAGGACACTGCTCATATTAAGAGCCTCATTCGCCAGACGCAGTTCACCCGCCTGGCTGCTCGCCAGATCGAGCACATCCCCGATCAAGCGTGAGAGGTGCCTGGCACTGGTACGGATGCAGTCGATGTCCTGGCGATAGCCTTCCGGGAGCGAGAAAGTGCCGCTGGACTGGTCTTCATGCAGCATCATCTCGATCGTGCCGACGATCAAACTCAACGGGCTGCGCAGTTCATGGCTGACCATCGAAAGAAAAAGGCTTTTGAGGCGGTCGGCTTCCTCCGCCGACCGCCTGGCTTGCACAGCTTCATTATAAAGGCGAATGTTACGTTCGGTCAGAATGGCACGCTTGAGGGCACCGCTGACCTGACCTCGCAGGATTTCGTAAATCTCATCCTCGCTGGGATTGGCTTCGAACAAAATGAAACCGAGCTGCTCATCGCGAAAGTAAAGCGGTTCGACCACCAGACTGTACTGCTGGTCTTCAGGTAAGAAGCCATCCGGGATCAACTGGCGAGAGGGGAAACGGCATTCGCCGGGCTGCATCTCCACCCGCCCGTGCTCGTCATAAGCCAGGATCAAAGACGACCAGCCAGCCGAGGATTGCGCCTCCTCATACAGGGAGAGATAAAAACGGGGAATATTCAGCAGGCGAATCGCCTGGATCAAGACGTTGGTCAATTCAGTGATGCTGGTGGTGATAATCAAGCGCTGGTTGATCTCACCAATAATACGGATTTTCTCCTCGCTCTGCAGGATTTGATAAGCATGGCGGCGCTGTTGGTATTCCCCAACCATCAGCCTGGATTGATCCAAGAGGTCTTCTGCATGGCTCAACATCCTGGCGTCTTTGAACTGCGGCAAGGTCTGCTTGCGAAAGGCGGAGATGACTTCATTCCATTGAGCGACGTTGCCGCCAGAAGAAGCCGTACGCTGCAATTCACGCGCCAGGGCGGTCAAATATTTTCCACTGGATTTCCCCTGAATTTCTTCCTTGAAATTCCCCAACAGGATCGAATGCTCGATGAAATGATCTTCCGAGACAGCCGGTGAATATCCCATCGTCTTGGCAATGACCGGATTGGGGCAACCGCAGGATTGACGCACCATCAGGCGGGTGGGCAGGACGATTTCCTCCGGCACTTCCTCGCCGCGGATCAAAGCCAGCACCAGCATGGTCGCCTGGCGGGCTTGCTCATAGAAATGGAGCGGTGCAGTGGTAAGCGGCGGATTGGTATATTTGCTGGGTACTTCGTCGTTTAAACCCGCGACTTTCAGATCAGACGGAATCTGCAAGCCCCTTTCCTGCAGACAGCGCATGGCTGAGACCGCCATGTTATCGCTGGCAGCCAGCAGAGCATCGAACCTGGCGTGGCGACGCTCAACCAGCAGATCAACTGCCAGAATCCCACCGCTTTCTTTGAAGTCACCAGGGACGACGATTTCGGGATCGAAAGGAAGACCATGCTCTGCCAGCGCATCCAGATAAGCACTGTAGCGCTCCTCGGCTTCCTGGTGCTGGTCGGGTCCGCGGATGAAGGCGATGCGCATGCAGCCGTGCACCTCGATCATGTGGTTGACAACATCTTTCATGCCGTGATAGTTATCGACCACGACGCCCGGGATGCCTTTAAGAAGTGATCCAGCAGTCACGATCGGCAGGGGCTGGTAGCGTTCACAGAGCGTGCGGATTTCTTCCGGCTCGACGCGCAGGGTCAAGCCCGCCAGCCAGATCACCAGACCATCGATGGTGTGCGGGTCGACCAGATCGTAGATGATGTTGGATTGGGCTTCAAAACCGTGAATAGAACGCAGGGGTTTGCCGGGAAAGCAGATCAGGTTCACACCGTGCTCACGGGCGGCGTCAGCCACCCCCGACCAGACCGTGAAGTTGGATGGGTCGCCGGCGCCGTGGGTCAGCAAGCCGATGGTGGGACC
>JBAXBF010000168.1:0-6909 GCA_037142095.1 Chloroflexota bacterium | reverse complement strand
GCCTTCATTCGATTCGCCGCCGATTGATGCATTCAGGCAATCCGTATCGGCAACCTGACGGAATAATGGAGGATGCGGGTGGGGAGACGCTTACGCCAGCCTATGCACGTTACAGATCAACACTTCTATTGGTCCCGTCTTGATAATAAACCAGTTTTGTGTTTGGCCTCAACATTAACCGTGCCTTGTTAACCCTTACATTGTTTCCGTCATGCGTACGCACCTCACACTCCCATAGCCGTAACGATTCTCCTCCTGTTCCGCTTGCAGCCTGACCTGCAGAAAATATACGCCTTAACCCATTGGTATGGTCACACCGGTTAACCGTCAACCCGTTAATGCGTATACCAGATATCCGGCTTTCACTCATACCTTGAGAGCGCAAAAGTGACTCCCCTAACCTGTTACCCTTTATCCAATCAAAAGTCGAATCCTCTACGGGGCTTCCTTTCGCGGGTACAAACGACTCGGCAGGAAGATTTAGAACTAAGCCATCAATCACCAGTACATTGAATGCTCCAAAGGTGATCGCGCCTGAGTGTCGTTTTTCTATTCGACAGCTTTTAAAGGCAAATCGATCGATACCTATGTTTTGGGTATCGCGATATCGCATCCCTTCCGCAACAAGTCGTGAAAAGATTTTTTGCTTCACAGGTGCCGACGGAACAGAACTGCAATGTTTCCTCCGAAACAAAGCAAACACTGAAACTCCTATAGCAAACAAACCGATCAACACGAGGGTTACGCCAACAGCTTTACGTTGTAACTGCATGTGGGGATCATCAAAATAGACTAAATCAACGATCACGGAAAGATCGCTTCAACATGGAAGAATCGATGTTCGTCGGTCTGATCACTCCATTGCTTATCTGACAAATGGACCTTGCCTTTGACGCGATAGATGATGCCAGAGATTTGTTCCTGTCCCTTGGGAGAATAATCGATGACAGGATGCCCGTCTGTATCGATCCGAATCAAGGCTCGCAAAACAGAATTGGACATCATCGGATTGAGGCCAAGTACATAGGATGACCAAACTCGCATCCCATTCAATCCCACCGACTGCAACCGATTCGTGTAATCCGCTGATGTTGTGAAGTGTTCCGCCGAGAAGGTCGAATCGGCCCAACTGCACGGTATTTTGAGATTCGTCCACCCACCAGCGGTCTCGACCATAATTGACACCTCTTGAGTAAAACCTGCGGATTCAAGGAGTTCAATAGAGACTACGCCATTCGTCACAACCGAGTCTGCCCAAAACTTCCACTGAATAATATGCCGACCTTCTGTCGTAAACTGGATCTCCTGTATTTGATTTGATCCGCCAGCCAGAAAAGTTCGCGTTTGTTTCACTCCATCAAGATATAGCATCAGATAGGCCAGCTCGTCCGCATTCGTAATGGACACTTTACAAGAAAGAGTTCCTTTCCCCATCACGTTCATCTCAAGTATCCGCGGTTCTTTCTTACCCCCAGTTGCGCGCAATGAATCGAATGGCGTTTCGATCTGCCACAGCGTTGTCACCGAATTTCCCAACCGATCTTCCCACAACGCTTGACTCATGCCAGGCAAGAAGCCATTGAAGGTTGGATCACCGATCGTATCCACATAAACACCATTCGAGTCTGTCAATCGCGGGATCATGCGTCGTGTCAGATACGGCGGTTGATAGAGTGCTCCAAGAAATACATCCCATGACCCTTCTCCTGGAATCTCAAACGTTTGAGGACCATCGAGCGCCATCTGAAACTTGTTGATCCACTGACGCGACTGTTCTTGACGATCAGCATCTATCGTATTGTATTCAAAGAAGTGCATGTCGCTGTCAGTTCGTTGCATAATCGCAGTATCTCCTTCTTTTGCAAGTATCAAGGCTGTGCGGAGATAAAACAATGCATTCGTCAATGATGCCTCATCGCGAACACGCCCCATAAAATCAGGATGATCGTCCAACAATTGATTCAATGAGATTGACGGCTCATTCACCCTTTCAACATCATCATATCCGTATCGAAAATCTTCACCTTCCCCTTGGCCACTGATGGAGAAGGATAGTTGATCCAAAAACATAACCGCGTTTGTATGCATGGCGTGTCTTATGCCGAATTCAATTATTCGATTTGATATGCACGTTGTCATGCCTGGTGATGCCCATCCCTGAGAATAGTAAAAATAAGATTCTTCGCCTGTCGCACTTTTTCTAATTTTCCCGCTAATGTATATATATGATCCAGGCGTGATCGTGTCCTTTGTCTCAATGCATACATAGACCATATCGTTTGTCCGCTGCACACGGATCGACTCTGCGGATGTAATATGATTAGGCAGACACGGGACATTATGCCAGTCCCCTGCCTGCCCATCAACTACGACTCCCTCGCCAAACACGATTGGAGTCTGTTTTATTGGATAGCGCGCCGAAAGTTGTCCTTGCTGTCCGAGTGTCGTTATCTTCAACATTGGGTCCGAAATTGACATTTCAACGACATTTCCCGTGCGGATCACCCATCCTGTTGCCCCCCATGACGAATACAGGGAAAACGTCGAGACCCCCGATGCGACACGTTGCGAATCAGGAAGCTGATCCACAAGAGCGGAAAATGAAAGATACGTATATCCGGGAGGATTTTGAGAGGGGAACCCCACGTTTCCTGACACCAGTTGCACAATCGCCTCATCAGTCAACCGAACAAACAGATAAAGGTTTGTTCCATCGCGCGCAATCTTTACATACTCGATCCGACCAGCTTGTCCCTCTCCGAATATCGGCACATTCTCCCAATCGATTATCTCGCCGTCCACCGTAATCTGTGCTTGTGGAAGGGGCGCATTGGTCGACACATTCTGAGATTGCAAGCAATTGTAGTCTACCGATAAATCATACCCTTTCACCGTCTTAATCGTTGCGATGATCCCATTCAGGAACGCTTTGGCCAGAAGCAAATCTCCTCGATCCATAAAAACTGGTTCGTCTACAGGGAAATTAACAGGAGAAATAAGTACTGACCCCGTCCAGTGTTCAGGAATAGACATTAAGTCCGCTAATGCAGATAAAAGGCGAGGTAACGATTCAGATGCTATTCGATCAACTACCTCGTTGGAGAGAGGGGCATTCGCAGTTGAAAACTCGCCAGTAACTGCTAGCAGAGAATAGTCGGGAAATACTCCGAACGATTGCAACAGACTGACCATATCGGGATCCTCACCCAATGTAATCAGGGTTGCCAATGCCCGCGCAATTCTTGCCTCGTAATCATCTGCATCGGTTTCAATGGTTATTGTGAGGTTCGAAATTATTGTTACCATCTGATTCGTCTTCCACCCGTCGCCAAATAAAAGACTATCCCACCAAGTACCTAACACTTGCGAGCCCACGCTACTCCATCGAGCATACAACGCCGTTGGAAAAGGTGCCGCAACTACAGTATCCGACCGAAGTTGAACGCCCCCTTCCATTTGAGTCCACCATCCAGCGAACACATAGCCACTCCGTGTTGGTGTCGGCAAGACCCCATATTCAGAACCTTCAATGACATTCACGTTGCTAGGTACAACGACACCCCCTTGAGCATCCAATTCGATTTCACTGACTCCAGCCACTTCGACCTGATCAACCCAACCGCAATCAGATCCTGCCAAACTAGAGCCATCTTTCGCATATGTCCAGCGAATAAAATTCCGGCCAGATGGCAGAACGAGAACCTTCTGTTTCCATGCAAGATCCGACGGGTTCCCCGCTTTATTACCGGAAATCATATCCTGAATCACGCCATTGACGCTCACTGACAGGATATCGAAGCCCCCTTCCGACGAGACCTTCCACCAGAACTTGATCGCACATGGTCCTGTCACCACAGTCTGCAACCACGAACTTTGATTATTCTGAAGCATGGATCCGCTTTGCATGGCGGTGCCAACAAAGACGTCCGACCCCATCATGTTGTTGCCGTATTGCCAGTTTCGATCGCCTCCTGATGTCCAGTTAAAACCACTTGTTCCTAACGCCCCATTCAAATCAGAGTATCCAATCCATTGAGCATACAACGTTACGTCTCGCATATCATGTGTCGCGATTGTTGCGGGCGTTACCACCGCACCAGACCCGCCAGGAGCTGTCCACCATCCCGCAAAAACTGGAGTCGCAGACAGAAAAGAAGACATGGGTATTGGCAGTCCCATCATGTCGCCCCCTATGTAATATGGCAATCCTGTCCAGAACGAACGTATATCAATATTTGGAGGAATCACGTTTTGAGAGTCGAAAGATATCGGTATCTTCTGGGCGACTAATCCAACCTCGATACGATTTGTTCCGTTCCCATTTGCGCAGGAAATTTTGAGTTCGTTGGTCTGGTTTTGTGCTAATAGAATTTCACTACTAGACCATCCGCTCCATAAACCAGTAGCGGGTGGTGGAAGCATCGACGCCGACGTTACCTCGCCATTTAAATAGAAGGTCGGCTGCATTGGCATCATACCACCTGAAACCGATCGCCAATAAACACGAAGTCCTTCTTGCATTGCGTTTGATGTTACGACTTGTGCCGCGACCCAAGACCGCTGAGAGCCCGAAACACACCCCCCCTTTAGGATAGGACGTGATAACTGATTTGTCGTATCTACGCCTTCAGTCCATACCACATCACCTCCCGTATCCCATTTCCATCCCCACAAATCAAACGCATCGTGCACCGTATAAATCCATCGGGCATAAACAGTGTGATTCGTTGCGAACATGATTGGATACCCGTCACGAATCTCGGCACCTCCTGCATTGGGTTCAGTCCACCAGCCGGCAAATCCAAAATTCCCTTCCTTTGTTGGAACAGGCAAGTCGGAATATCCTTGAGAGTACTCATACATGTTAAGGTGCACATCCGCATGTCCGCCTTGTACATCAAAGGTGACGGGAACAAACCCTCCCTCATACGCCCCTTTATCCACCGCCACGCCACGATGTCGAAGACCTCCGCCCACGTCCAGATCTCCTGCCGAATAATTATCCCAACCCGAATTCAAACAAGGAGAATATGCCAGCAACCGATAATCTCCTCCACCATCATTAACAAACCTCGGATCTTGCTCACTATTGCCATCGCCTGAATCAGGAAACGGATATGTGCAAGAATAGGAGAACGTTGACATATCAAAATTGTTAAGGTCGCCTGGGTCGTTCTTATTTCCCCAGATAATAGAATTATAAATCAAGCTCCCCTGCACGCCGGCGCAAAATGAGGATGCCGTGTTATTAACAACCGTGCAATTATACAAACTCTTTCCATAGACTCCACCACCAGAGAATGCCGTATTACTGACCACCAAACAATTATACAAAACACTATCAGCGGCTCCTCCTCCAGCCTGAGTTGCAGAATTTCTCGAAATCACACAGCGGTCAAGCGTTCCACCATAAACGCCACCGCCCTTGCCGGAAATAACCCCGTTTTGCAGGGTAAAGCCCACCAATAATGTGTTTGTATGGTTTTGAGCGGTGCCCAGTGTTGCGCACCGCCGAAGCGTGCCACCATCAATCAGTGTCGTCTTATTTCCATTAATACTTCTGATCAGGATTGTCTTATTGAAGGAGTTAGTAATCGGAGCATAGACACCACTTTCTACAACAATCTCATCTCCCGCACCGGCGATTTGCACAGCAGCCTGGATCGTCCGTTTCGCCGTCAGCAAACTCCGGCCATCGCCTATATCATCAGGGCGCGAACCATCCACGTAGAAGACAACGCCTGAAGGTACAAACCCCTGAGCAAGGTTCATCATGCTAACACAGAATGCCAATGCCATCCAAAATCGATTCACGTGCATCTCCTACTGAATATTGAAAATGCGCGACAATACCGAACACTCAGGATCTCTGAAGCTGCCAGTATTCGCCCGATAACATATCTCTGAGCTCACTAGCACCCCATAGGCTATACAGGAACGAACAGCACGCCCCCTCAGCATAGCCACGTTCCAAGCATCATGGTCATCGCCGTTGATTATGCGGGAGGGGGATCAAATAGTCAATCCCAGGCGATTTGGACAATTCTACGCCAGTAAATTGCTGGATGGAAAGCGCTTTTCCCTGTGACCTCCTGCCATCCTCCGAAATCCGATCCACTGTGTAACACTCACTGAATGAACAGGTTACACTTGCTCATCACTTGACTCCACGCCTTTTTCTTGCTATGCTCGGTTCCATCGAACACCGGTGGACCACCACCTAAACAAAAGCAGGAGGCTAACATGTCCCGCAAGTCAAAGATCGAAATCACGGCGGAGATCGTCAGCAAGGCCATTGAGGATGGAAAACTGACCAGCATGACCCAACTCGCACATGAGTTTGGCTATAAGGGGTCGGTCAGTTCGTCGCTAACCAAGAAATTCCGCCAGTTGGCTCCCGACGTGGACGCCCTGCTGGCCGCCAACAAACTGACTGGCGGCAATACTGGCAAGGTCAGCCCCACCAGAAAGCCGCCCAAGCCCAAATCATCCAGCAAGTCCGCCAAGGCCAAAGCCAAATTTCCTCATTGCCCCAGCAACCCGTTCAAGCGGTCGGGCAGCGCCTACGGCTTGTGCTTTGACATTCTCGCCGCTCACAAAGACGGCCTGCCCCGCCAAAAACTGGTCGAACTGCTTGCAAAGGCTACCGGCAAGGATTTGATCAAGGCGGCGTTTGATGTCCAAGTCATTTGCTCGGCTCGGGGCGAAGCTGGTGCGAATCTCAATCCTTTCGAGGGTCCCCGTAACCGATCGGCCCATTTTGGTTATTGGGTCAAGCGGGATAACTCGCATGTCCAGTTGATGCTGCCCGCCGATGCCAAAATGGAGACCCCATGATCGTGATTACGGTAGAAGGCGGCCTCGTTCAGGGCATCTCCAGTGATGACCTGAAGCTGGTTGGACAAGAGG
>JBAXBF010000167.1:0-6939 GCA_037142095.1 Chloroflexota bacterium | reverse complement strand
GACCTCTTCAATCCCTAAAATCGCATACCCCACCAGAAATGGATTATAATCAAGTAAAAGTACAAGATACTTGAATAAAATAATAAGAAAGGAAAAATTCTTTAAAACCCACCTTTTTTGTTATCCGAACAAAGGAATTTATCAAATTCTAGGATTTGCTTAAAACTTATGCAAATTAACTTCACTTTCAAATCTGATTACCCGCTCATTTTGCCTATACAATACAATCACATCCTACAGGCATTTATCTATAATTCTATTGATGAAGAGTTAGCCTCTTTTTTACATCATAAAGGTTTTATCGTCAATAAACGACCATTCAAGCTTTTCACATTCTCTCGTCTCACGGGTAATTATTCCATAGACAAAGAGTCACAAACTATCAATTTTGGTCAAGAATACCAGTTGAAATTAGCCTCGCCACTTGAAATATTTTGTCGTTCGCTTTGCCAGTGTATTCTCACTAAAAAAGAGAATATACTGGGAAAAACGATGATTCAAGAAGTTCAAATAGAAATTGATGAACCAAAAGCTTCGGGAGGAAGTATTAATGTACAGACTCGATCTCCCATAACTGCATATAGTACCCTGCTAAAAGCAGACGGAGCAAAATACACTTGTTACTTTCAACCTGGAGAAACCGATTTCAATAGAATCGTCACTGAAAACCTCAAGAAAAAATATGAAGCCGTATATAAACAAACTCATCCAGGCGGTGAGATAATAGTACAACCGCTATCACAGCAACGACAAAGTATCATTATGTATAAAGACTTTGTAATCAAGGGATATTTTGGAAGATATAGGATTAGCGGTCCTGATAGCTTGTTACAGATAGCTTTAGATGCAGGAATTGGTTCAAAAAATTCACAGGGTTTTGGTTTTATTGAATTGATGACAAAGAGGTAAAAGCAATGGGATTTTTACATGGTATTAGACAAATAGGTGAATATTACGAAGAAAGTAGTAAAGGAAATAATCCAAGCGAATTAGAAGATATTCTGAACTACCTAAAACTGCCTCTTGGCTCTCAAGAAAAATTGGCGGATGACCGTAAGTCAAGGGAGATTCGGATTGGATTAAAAGTGCCTGATGCAAAAGCGCAACAATTGAACATCACCGGTGTTGGTGAGATTAGTTTGAGTGATTATCTGGGTGGAGGAAAAGAAAGCGATATGCTTTGGAAATATCTATACCGTGATCCAGACGGAGCTAATGTAGCATGGCGATACACGCCCATTTACAAATTAGGATCTGGTGTGGGTGAAAATGCTCTGAGTGAACTCCTCAACCCGAAGAAAACAAATATAGATTGGGTGGATGATAAAGATGCAAGATATTTCAAATTAAACAAAGTGCTCAAAGGATTTGAAGATACGGGTTGTTTTACTCCAGATAGTGCAGCTTTAATCATGCAGCAACTTGTCCAGCGGGCACAAGAGATCGCTGAACTTTGGCAAGATAAAAAACGTTCTTACATATTAGTCTTTGGGATTGTTAATGAAGATAACCGTTTTCTGTTTCCAGGGGAAGTACCCGCATTCCTAGCCCATTTTCGGAAGAAGAAAGGAACACCAGAAGTCCAATTCCAAAACCCGAACATCCAATTACCAACCTTTTCTGAAAGGAACGGTTTTCGATGTTCCTTATGCCATTCTGAATCATACAATCAAAATACTCTTGATGATATGTTTGGTTTTTCTACCTTCGATAAAGTCAACTTCATACCTGCCTTGAATAAAAAGAATAAAGATAGTGTCTTTCCGATCTGTGAACATTGTTCTAGTCTCCTATCCCGTGGTAAGACTGAAACTGAAAGTAAATCCTCCTTTGGCATTGGAATAAAAAATCTACACGTTTGGGTCGTTCCAGAAGTGATTGGTAGAAAGCACTTTAAGCAGCTCATTGAAGATGGTGAGGACTATCTCAAGAAAGGTGTTGAAGTCGAAGAAGATCGGTTGGAGATAATTTCCAAGCGGGATGCCAGTTTTGTCTATCATTTCTTATTCGTAGAGAAAAATCAAGCTCAATTGATCCTGCATCGTCTAATCGAAGATATTCCTCCTTCTCAATTTCGAAAAATTAAAGGATTATGGCAAAAAACTCAGAAACGGTTCGCTTTTAACCAAGAAAATGATCAGGATAAAAGCTTAGATAAAATTATCAGCGAAATCGTTGCATTACTTCTATCTTTGTCAGGCAAGACAGAGTTAGACAAATCTGTGATGAAAGAGAACGTATTGATTGTATTGGCTGCCTTGTTCCAAAATCAACGGATAGAGGTTGGTTATTTCAAGAAGATTGCTGTGAGTAGACTGCCTGGTTTATTTAATGATGAAGATTGGTTGATTGCTAAAAAGGGTAGCTATAGTGGAGCAAGGCAATTAAACAGGTTGTGGATGCTCTTTGAGTTTTTATCTTGTGTAAACGAAAATTTAAGTAAAGAGGAGATTAATGTATGAATGTGAATCTTGATTGGCTGGAAAGTTTTACAGATCCCTACATAAAAAAACCTATTGGGAAAAGTATGTTTTTAAGTGGCGTGGTACTTGGTTTCATCGCAAGCTGCCAGAATGGAAGAGGCAGTCAGATTAATAAAGCCCCACTATTCAAGAAGATGACTTTTGGCAAGCTTCAAAAGCGAGATTTGAAACGCCATTTATCAGAAGTACCTACATTACTAAAGGTTTATGATATTCCTTATACCATCCATATTACCGAATTGACCCGTCTTGCCGGTGATTACCTTTTACAAAGTACGGAGGATATGGGCGTTGATGGTAATTTTATCTACTCTACAGCATTTCTAAATGCCTGGACCTATTTTTATCAGATATTTCCAGAAATTAAATCAAATACCAAACCAAGTGAGGAGAAAAATAATGAGCTTCAAGAATCGGCGTGAATTGTTGTTTGTTTATAGTGTCAAAGATGCTAACCCGAATGGGGATCCATTAAATGCCAATCACCCTCGTATGGATGAGCAAAGCGGTCAAATCTTGGTTTCTGATGTACGCATTAAGCGCACTATCCGAGATCAGTGGCTGCGAGAAGGACAGGATGTATTTGTCGATGCTGAACCTAAGACTCTCAAAACTCGCGTCGGAGAACTTAAATCTAAATTTAAAGTTGTAAAGAGCGAGGAAGCCCTTGGTAAATGCATTGATGCTCGTGTTTTTGGAGTAACCTTAGCCGAGGAAGGCGCTTCTTTTTCTTGGACAGGACCTTTCCAATTCAAATGGGGACGTTCCCTTCACCAAGCCGAAGTTGAATTGGTGCAAGGAACGGGTGCGTTTGCAACCAAAGAAGAATCAGAACAAAGGACATTCCGTAACGAATATATTGTTCCGTTTGTAGCTATTGGTGTTTATGGCATTGCTAACCAATACAGTTCTGAAGAGACCGGAGCAACCAATGAAGACATCAATCAGGTAATCTCGGCTTTATGGCAAGGGACAATCAATCTAATCACACGCAGCAAGGTTGGTCATCAGCCGCGTTTGAGCTTGGAAGTTACCTATAAGGAAGGATTTCAAGGATTGATTGGTTCATTGGATGAAAAAATAGTGTTGCTGCGCGATGGGCAGGTTTTATCTGAAGATGAACAATTATCCCTACGGAGACTGGATAATGTGCAGATGAACATTCAATCGATTGCCGAGAGAATAGTATCGATTCAGGATCAGGTACTTACAGTAAAGCTGATTGTTGAGAAAGGTCTGCAAGTAATTGGAAAAGAAGATTTTACCAAAGTGTTGGGTTCTCGCTTTTCCACAGAAGAAAGGTAAGCTATGGCAACGGTATTCGAAATTGCAGGGTCTATAGCCCTCTATAGAAAACCGTATACGACTACTTCAACGGTTTCTTTTCCTATTCCACCGCCAACTGCTGTAGCTGGATTGATCGCCTGTATTGTAGGGATTGATAATGGAAGCGAAAAGAAAGCGAATTCCGCTCAATATTGGAAGGAAATGAATGGGACACGCATTGCTATTCAGCGGCTTAATGTTAACGCCTGGTTCTCTGCCGCTCTTAATTTCTCAAATCCGAAGGAACCTCAAAAAAATCCCCATATTCAAATCCGCCATCAATTTGTCAGGAATCCAAGGTATCGTATCTTCGTTCAAGATGGATTGGAGACACGCCTTGATGAATACCTGCGTACAGGAAGGTCATATTTTACACCGGTTCTCGGCGCAGCCTATGCCTTGGCTGATCTTACTTATTGTGGGCAGTTCGACTTCGAGAAAGAATTACTATCTGGCGGCGAAAAAGACGTTCCTGTATCCAGTGTAGTGCCACTTATGGAAGATACCGAGGCTTCGATCAATTTTTTGGCGAGTAAAGGGATGCTGAAAGATGAATTTCCATTTCGATTGAACCAAGAAAGGGCATTGGTAGAAACGATTCGCTTGTTGTATCCCATATCTCCCTCGCATCGGATTATTTTAACCCCATGGAAAGGATTGGATATTACCCACTTTAGAGATGAATACATTGCTTGGTTACCAACCTGGTAAATTCGGAGAGTCACTTGAAAATTTATTAACTTCTTTGGGCGTTAATATTTTAAGTCATCCGCAAAAAGCATTATCCCAACACCTTCGCGGGGTCTACCAAAATAGTGCCGCCATCATAGATAGCCTTGGAATGGATATAGATGAACAATCCTTGATATTAGCCTCTTTACTCCATGATATCTACAAAGCGGATGACCGTTTTCAACGATATTTAGCAAATAGAGGAAAGGGCGTTCACCATGCTCAACCTTCCGCTTGTTTTGCCCTTTTATTCGCTCGCCAGCATGGTTTCACTTTCCGACAAGCAATATTACCAGCAGAAGTTATTCGTCGGCACCACACATATTTAAAAAATTTTTCTGATATAGAAACAGCATGGAAACTCGATAATGAAAAGCTCGTAAGCGATTTAAGTTCCATTGATCGTTTCTTCTCTCTCCGTTGGCAGCCCCGTGAGGTCAAGGATTTACGAGAATTTTTCTTCGACCTCACGGAACAACGTGATGAGCATTTATGGTTTGATCTTCGGTTACTCTACTCTGTTTTAATTGCCGCAGATCGGATGGATGCCTGTGGTCGACAGTATACATTCTCCTCTTTTCCCACTGCCATCCATCCATTTACTTTTGAACAAGGTGAAATCAATACCTGGCGGACTCAATTACAGCAAGAGTGTTATGAAAATGCTTTACAAATCATTATTGAGCCTGGGGTTTACTCCCTCACCCTGCCAACTGGAGCAGGAAAGACTCTCGCAGGTCTTAAAATTGCCAGTGCTCTCATTAACAAATTCGAGTATAAATCTTTAATCTACACGCTTCCGTTTATCAGTATTGTTGAACAAACTACCCAAACTGCCAAGGATCTATATGGCGAAGATCAGGTACAAGAAGATCACAGTTTAAGACCTATCGATTCGGATGAAGATGACAAAGACCCCTTGAAACGAATGGCTGACCTGTTCCGATATTGGTATTCTCCTATCGTGTTAACGACAATGGTTCAGTTTTGGGAAGCTATTTTTGCTCCCCAGGCAAATCGTTCGATGAATTTTCATCGCTTCAGTAAAGCTGTTGTCATCTTAGATGAACCGCAAACTATTCCAATTAAATATTGGGAAGGATTAGGAGAAATCCTTCAATTCCTCAGCAAAAAAATGGGAACGATTTTCATTCTGATGACAGCCACCCAGCCGCACATCTATGACAAAAAAGCAGGTCGCAAAGAGACTGCTCCACGACCATATAAGTTTCCCCAAAATCGTCATCATTACCAGATTATTGATCTTAATCAATCTTTCGAGATAAGTAAAATCCTTGAGGTTATTGAAGATAATCACCTCTTTAAGATGGATTCCGGATTAGTTGTGCTTAATACAAGAAAAGCTGCTCTGCAAACCTTCGATTTGATAAAATCTTCTCTACCATCCGATCAAATACACTTAAGATTGTTGAGTACCTGGTTGACACCCCGCCATAGGAAGCAAGTCCTTGCCGATGTGAAGAAAGATCAAGGGGAAAAACGCCCAATGCTATTAGTATCCACACAAGTCGTTGAAGCTGGGGTCGATTTAGACTTTGATTGGGTTTTTAGAGATTTTGGACCATTGGACAGCATCGTTCAAGTTGGTGGTCGTTGTAACCGACATGCTAAACGATCCAATTTAGGTATGATCTTTGTGGCGAATCTTCAATCTAATGGAAGAAAGTTTGCGAACTCAGTTTATGATAAGGTCTTGCTAGAAGCTACGCGGACTGTCCTTATCAATTACCCTGAGTTTGATGAAGATGCTGTATCTGACTTAATATCAAAATATTACCATGATATCCTGGCTTCTAAGGCAACGGAAGATTTGTTGTCTGAAATCCGTGATGGAAAGTGGGGAGAAAACCGGCCGCTTTTTGAGGATCGTGCATATGATCAAGATTTAGTATCGATGATTATTGAAGAAAATGAAAAAGTTCCAATATTGATTAAAGAGCTGATTGAAACGATTCCTAACTTAGAAAATATCGGAAAAAGGAAGACTCTCATGCAAGACCTACAACAATATATTATCCAGGTTCCGCAGAAATCCATCAGCTCGATCAAGAATCGGTGCAGCCAAATCTTCAGTAATGATCAAGATGAAATCCTTGGGCAGGTATTGGGAAGATCATTTTATTATCTACGAAATGATGCCATCGGTGAGAAATCTTTCCATACTTATCATCCTATTAAAGGATTCATTCCACCAGAGGAATCAGAAGAGGACGCAGTATTAATGTATTAGGATGGAAACATGGATATTCTTGTTACAGGCACACATATTTGGTATTACTATATTTGCAAGCGGGAAGTTTGGCTTATAAGCCACCAAATTACTCCGGATCAAGAAAATGATAATATTGCATTGGGAAAATATTTTGATCAAGAAAGT
>JBAXBF010000166.1:0-6953 GCA_037142095.1 Chloroflexota bacterium | reverse complement strand
ATCGCAAAGCATTGATCTCCCCCATCCGGTATGCTGCCTTCCATCTGAATATAACGGGGGCATCCATCTTCCGGGTAAATTATTAATTCACAGTAGCACTTTTCCAGGGATGAAAAAACTTTTTGAAGGAAAAGGGAGAATTCGTCCTGCATCTCACGCCCGATAAACGCCGTAAATAGTTTCCGAATTATGGAAGGGCGATCCTGACCCAGCAAAGCTGCGCCATTCAGGTTTACTTCTTGGATGATGCCCATGGCATCAAAAGAAAAATAACCCGCCGGGGCAAAATCATAAAGCCCGGTGTACTTCTCGCGTTCAGATTCCAGTTGGATCTTCGCCGTGACCAATTCTTCATTCAGCAGCTCCAGTTCTATCTGGTGCACTTGCAATTCGTGCAATAGGCGCGCCATATCCTCTGCTGTTGGGAGGGGGTCTGTCTGGATTTGGCGCTGACTAAGCTGCGCTTCGGCGTTTTGGCGTAAGTCAGATATTGTATCCTTGGATTTCTTCATATTTACTATTTATCCTCAAACACAGCTTACTTCGTGCGCCGCATTACAGCCTCCATGCGCGCCAATAATTCATCAACATTAAAGGGTTTGGTAATATAATCATCCGCACCCAGATTTAATCCTGCAATTTTATCCACGCCGCTGGTGCGAGCCGTCATGAAAATAAACGGAATCGATGCAGTACGTTTATCTTGCTGTAAAGATCTTTTGAGCAGAAAGCCATTGGGCGGAGGCATCATTACATCGCAGATAATCATATCCGGCATTTTTTGTTTCGCCATGAGTATGCCTTCTTCACCGTTATATGCCGTGAACACAGTACACCCTTCGCGTTCCAAAATAGCTTTTAAGCCTAACACCAGCTTCTTCTCGTCATCAATCAAGAGTATGTTTTTGGGTAATTTACTTAGCATATCTCACTCTTCCTGGTGCAAATCTATGAACATCTGGACTAGCATGGGTTCAAACATTTTGCCGCTTTCCGAGATCATGATATTGATCGATTCTTCTTTTGGAATGGCATCCCGATAAGAGCGATCCATGGTGATCGCGTCCCACATATCGACGATAGAAAAAACACGCACAGCCAGCGGGATTTCATACGACTTCAACCCAAAAGGATAGCCATTGCCATCCCATTGTTCGTGATGATAAAGGGGTATATCCAGCGCAGGCAGCATAAACTCATACTTCGAGAGTAACATAAAGGCATAATTGGGATGCTTACGGATAAATTGTTTTTCAAAATCAGATAGCGGCGTTTTCTTTTTCAATATTTCTTCCGGAATACAAATTTTTCCGATATCGTGCAAGATGGCACCATAGCGCATGTAAGTTAGTTCCGGTTCCGTAATACCCACCAGCATCGCCATCGGTTTCAACAGTTCCACCAAGCGTAAACAGTGGCTCTCCGTTTCAACGTCTTGTAAATAGAGCGTTCTTGCCATCTCCGTTACAACATCATCCAGGTCGTAACCAATTTTCTCTTGGGCGCGCTCCAATACCTTGATGGGATTTGTCTTTTCAAGAATGATGCCAATTTGCTTGACCAGTACATTCTCATATTCAATTTTTTCATCGATAGGTACGGGCGGCTCCTTCATTAAACGGGAGAGTTTCATTCGCCGCAAAATCGATTCAACCCGCGCCAACAATATATCCGGATCAAAGGGTTTGGTTATATAATCATCGGCTCCATGTTGTAAACCGTTCAGAACATCTGCTTTTGAAGTGCGGGCGGTTAAGAATATAAATGGGATATTTTGTGTAAGCGGGTTTTCAGCCAGCAAATTCTGTACCTCAAAGCCGTTGGGAGGCGGCATCATCACATCGCAAATCACCAGGTCAGGTGAATTCTGGCGGATGAGGTTCAAACCATCCCGTCCATTTTCCGCAGTGATCACCTGATATCCCGATTTTTTAAAAAGTTCGTTCAAGCTGAACAACAGATTGCGATTATCATCGATGATTATTAGTTTTGGACTATCCATAACATCCTTAAACAACCCGTACGGGGCCGGTCATGCCATTCATGGTTAAAGGTTGGGTCATCCATAACTCTTTTATCAACCAATGCTGGATTGCCGATAATTTTTTTCACACATAAGGTCAAACTTTGCTTTAATTATAACTGTTTTTATTCAGTATTTCATCCAATAAAACCGGATTTTTTCACAATAATGATAATTTTTTGCATCCGTTATGGTTCGTCTCCCTGATAGATATCCTGATCGACATCCGAAAAACTATCCACCAATCCGTTCCTGATGGCAAATATGACCGCCTGGGCGCGGTTTTGCAAGTTTAATTTAGAAAGGATATGGCTGATATGGGTGCGCACTGTCCCTTCACTGACATTCGTTCGCTCGGCAATGTCAGGATTAATCAATCCCTCTCCTAACAAACACAAGATTCTTTTTTCTTTCCCTGTCAGATATTTTATCGGATTATCCGTATTCTGCTGCCTGCTCCGCATATAGCTCAGCAAACTACGTTCAGCCTTAAAAGACAAAGTGGGTTTCCCTTCGAAAGCATCCATAATTGCGGCAACAATTTTATCCGTCGCGTCGACCTTGAGGAGATAGCCAATCGCTCCAGCCTCAATCGCCTCGAATATCAACTTTTCATCTGAATAATTGCTCAGGACGAGGATATGGGTTTCGGGGTTTTTTGCACAAATTTCTTTAATCGCTTCAACACCACTCTTATCAGGCAGGTTCAAGTCCATCAAAATGACATCTGGTAGTAATTCCCGGGCTAACGCGACCGCACTTTCACAGTTAACGGCTTCTCCCACAACTTTAATGCCTGCTTCGCGTTCAATAACATCTCTGATTCCACTCAGGATAATAGGATGATCATCCACGATTAAGACCCGTACTGATTCTCTCAAACCATTCCCTCTTTAATAAAGTGTACTAGCCGCAATAGCCAATTTATGTTTACCTTAGGGTCGACCGTTTGTATATCCATTATACCTTAAACGTAAATGCTTGTGGACATTTGTTTAAATTGATCTCCACAAGGAGTAATAAGCTCATCTGTATATTTATGGAGAAAATTCAGATCATCATCTTTTACGCCGCATGACAGCCTGCATCCGGGCTAACAATTCTTCAATGTTAAAAGGTTTGGTAATATAATCATCCGCGCCAATCTTTAAGCCTGCAACGATATCCTCTTCCCCGGAGCGGGCTGTGATAAAGAAAAATGGGATCGCGGCGGTCCGCCTATCTTCCATGAGCGTTTTTTTAAGTTGAATTCCGTTGGGTGCTGGCATCATCACATCACACAGGATCATGTCCGGTAAATGTTGCCGCGCCATGCGCAGTCCTTGGATTCCTGAGTTAGCCGTGTACACCAGACATCCTTCGCGTTCCAGGATTGTTTTCAACCCAAAGACCAGCCGCTCCTCATCATCAATCAGGAGTACTCTGTAGGGTAATATTTTTTCCATAATTTCCTTTACATTCCATAACCAGACCAAAATACGACGATTAACCTGGCTTCAACTATTTCGTTCCATCAAGATTTTGCTGTGGAGACATCCATTCGTCTAATGAAATTATAATGAATAATCCCATAAAACACAACATGCGTTTTGTGGATTTTATACTCTACAAATACATAGACCTTCTCGACAATTGCTTAATCATTATCAAGATATTTTTGTCAGCGTATGGAGAGTGGAAACCTAAGAGAGATTCCGCAAAGCCACGATCGTAAAATCATCCTCGATCAGGGATACCGCCGCAAAACCGCCCACCGTCCGCCAGATATGGTCGCACAGCGCCTGGGCATTCAGTTTATTCCCCTCTAGAATCTGGCTACATAACTGGGAAAGTTCAGGGGAATCGGGGGTGGCTTCAATCGTTTCACTTAAACCGTCACTGTAGAGCAGCACGGTTCCACCCGGCGGAATGGTGATGCGCTGTTCATCGAGGATGGGATTATCCAACACGCTGAGGGGCTGCCCCAAACCGCGCGGAACTTTCAGAGGCTGATTGTGACCATCCATCACAAGCGGCTCTGGATGACCGGCGCGGGCATAGGTAAATTCACGCGTCTGGCAATCCAGTACCCCGTATAAAAGTGTAACGAATAAATTGGAGCGGTTGATTTCCACCAGGTGATGGTTCACTGCACGCAGCGTGTCGCCCGGGCTGTCATGCCGAAATACTTCAATCCGCATGGATGAATAGGTGAGTGCCATCAACAAGGCAGCCGGCATCCCCTTATCACACACATCCCCCACCATAATCCCAATATGACTATCATCCAGTACAATGAAATCATAAAAATCACCACCAACCAGATGAGCCGGAATCATCAAGGCACCAAAATCCAGACCTGGAACTTCTGGTAAATATTCCGGCAGAATCCCGCGCTGGATTTCTCCGGCAAGCTGCAGCTCGTGTTCCAGTTTCTCATTCTCGATCATCGCCGCCTGGGCTGTCTGTAGTTCCTGGTATGCCAGAGTAAGCTGGCGGTTCTTCTCATGCAAATCTTGAATGGTCAGGCTCTCTGAATCTTCCAACCTGGAACTATACAAGCGCAGCAGGTCATGCGTCATGGCGGGACAGCTCTGCAAAAGAGCGTTGAACTGGTCAAAGGTGATGATGAGCATCTTGAGCGGCGTGAATGCTCGGGCGCTGGCGGTATGGCTGCCATTCTTACTAAACATACTCATCTCGCCCAAAATAGAGCCTTTCTTGCTCACCGCCACCACACGTTCATCGGATGTACCCAGCGATTTGACCACCTCCACTTCACCTTCCAGCACGCCGTAAAAATATTCAGTCAGCGAACCTTCTTCAAACAGAACCTCCCCCGCCCGGAAAACGCTAAGCTGGGCTGTCTCAAGCAAGTCGCTAAGCGCACATGGATCCAGGCTGGCAAACAAGGGAAACTGGGTGATCATTTCAGCGTTTATGTCCATTCTCTTTGTTAGCTCCTTATGCGTTAGCAGACGTTTTATCCGCTCCAGATTGGCGGTTGCTGGCGCAAGCCATCAATACTGTTTTCAATTCAAACGGGGTCAGCTCTGGATGGCGTGCCAGAATGAGCGCCGCCAGACCGGCAATGTGCGGGGCAGCAAAACTATTGCCAGTAACGACGCCAGTCTGCCCATTCAGCCAGGCGACTTCAACATCAATGCCCAGCGCGCCAAACTCAACCGGTGGGCTGGGGTTATAGTAATAGATGAAAGGATCCTGTGCTTGATGGGCAGCCACAGAGATCACCGAGGAATATAAGGAGGGATAACTGGGTGCGGGGATATTGTTGACCGCCGACACCAGGATGACATTCTTAAAATAGGCGTCATCGCTCAACTGGTGAAACAGCCCAAAATACTCTTCACGCGCCGTGCTCAGACTCAGGTTAATCACATGCATGTCGTTGTCGATTGCCCAGCGCAGCCCTCCGGCAAATTGGTAAGCTTTACCGCGCATATCCCGCCCCAGCACGCGCACCGAGTAAATTTCGGCTTCGGGTGCCATGGCATGGATGATCCCCGCGCAGGCGGTACCGTGCCCGGAGAGATCATGCGGGATGGGGTCTGCTTCGATGCGCACGTAGGTCTCCGCTTCTTCATCATATTCCACCACCACACCAGCGCGCACGCAGCCTCCCAGGGCAGGATGATCTGCATCGATACCGCTGTCCACCACAGCCACGCGCACTCCGCGCCCGGTGCTGCCGCCCCACGCCCATTCGCGGGAAATCTCAGCCAACGGTCCATGGACGAGAATGTTGCTCAATGTCCCTTCTGTAAACGCTTCTGACCAGGCTGGACGCATAGATTCTTCAGTCACAATCTGCCTCTCCTAATATAATCTCAGCCCGAAATAAGATTTTTTTATCCACAGATAAACACAGATTATCACAGATACTCCTGATTTACATTCAATACATCTGTGTAAATCTGTGAAATCTGTGGATCGTATTTTCTTATTCCGTATTCATATCAATATATTCTTCTCTTTGAACGGGCATAATCACCAAAAGTGCGTAAGATGGCAAGACAGGCGCGCTGCTCAGACCTGCCAAGCTGGCTGAGGGCATTGAACTGCTCGGCAATCGCCAAAAGCTCCTCTCCCAACCCATTTTCTGCGCTTGCCTCCAGCGCCCGAGCCAGCTCAGGACTGGCATCCGGCTCTATCAAACGCTGTAAACCGCCCAGCAGCGCAGCATCCAGATGGTCATACTGCTGCAATTGGTGAATGGCAATCGCCGCCTGGCGGGCAAATAAAGCCAACAGATCCATATCCTGCATGCCGAAGGAAGGCGCATTGATTTTATCCAGCACTTCCATCACCCCGATCACCCGGTCTCCGACCAGCAACGGCGTGGCAAGGATCGAATGCGGCACGTAGCCGGTACTGCTGGCAAAACCCTGGTTAAAGCGGGCATCCTGCTGCACATCGCGCACCGAAATCGGCTGACCGGTCATGACGACATAGCCCGCCAGTCCTTGATCCAGCACAATGGAAAGCCCGATCACATTTTCCTTACCGGCTCCAGTGGCTACCTTAAAGATCAGTTTCTGCTGTGTTTCATCCACCAGGGCGATCGAAGCCGCCGCCGCACCAAAGATTTGAGCCGCCGCATCCACAATCGATTGCAACAGCTCCTGGTCATGACGGATTAATATCGAGCGTCCACCTGCCTCCAGGGAAAGCAATAACTGACTGAGTTGTTCTTGCAAAGTTTCATCCGATAAGGATTGTTCTGGCATCTCGTTTCCTTTGTTAATAGGGAATCGGTCAAACCGCCGTATTTGCGGCGGTTTAACCGTTTGTTCAACCGAGTTTACTATTTGTTTTTATCGTGTTCATCCAAACGGTTAATCACCGCTCAGGACATATTTTCCCTTTTCCTTATCATAAAGAATATTCGGGTGGGATCGTCCAACGGGTGTCAATACCCCAACGGGCGTCA
>JBAXBF010000165.1:0-6991 GCA_037142095.1 Chloroflexota bacterium | reverse complement strand
AGGATAATTTCGCGAATATTTGGTAAATCGGCGAGCAACATCGTCAGACGGTCGACACCCATGCCAAATCCGCCGCTGGGAGGCATGCCATAACGCATGGCACGTAAATAATCTTCATCCATGGGATGGCGCTCCTCATCTTCTGCCTTGTAATCCATGCCCATTTCCAGGAAACGAGCTTCTTGATCGATTGGGTCATTGAGTTCGGTGAAAGCGTTGCATAGTTCTATCCCGCCGATAAAACCCTCAAAGCGTTCTACCATGCTTGGATCGCCTGGTTTGGATTTTGCCAGGGGAGAAATATCACGCGGATAGTCAACTAAGAATGTAGGCTGGATCAGCTTGGGTTCAAGAAAATCACCCAATAAACCATCGATCAACTTACCGCGTGCCATCCCTGGCTTAGAATCGATGCCCTTCGCGCGCATCGCACTCGCCAGGCTTTCAGCCGTGGGACATTGGGCGATATCGATTCCGGTTGCTCCATCCAGTGCCGTAACCAAATCTAGACGTGCCCAGGGTTTGCCCAGGTCAATCTCCAATCCCTGATAAGTGAAAGATGTCTTTCCTAACGCCTTTTGGGCAGTAAAGCGCAGCATATCTTCGGTTAAATCCATCACCGTATAGTAATCGGCATAAGCCATATAAAATTCCAACTGGGTGAACTCAGGGTTGTGCTTGAAGGATACGCCTTCATTGCGAAAATCACGCCCGATTTCATAGACCCGCTCGAAACCACCTACTAAAAGACGCTTAAGGTACAGCTCGAACGAGATGCGCAAATAAAGGTCCTGGTGAAGTTGGTTATGGTGTGTAATAAAAGGACGCGCCGCTGCTCCCCCATAGATAGGCTGTAAAATCGGGGTTTCGACTTCCAGAAAACCTTTGCCATCCATATATTCGCGCAACGCGCGCACCACTGCTGCCCGCGTCTGGAATATTTTTCGCACTTCTGGGTTCACAGCCAGGTCGGCATAACGTTGGCGGTAGCGTGTCTCAGAATCCGAAAGAACGGCATGGCGGATAATTTCGCCATCAACCTCTTCATCTTTTGCAGCAGGTAGAGGTGTAATGGCTTTTGCCAGTAAACGAAAAGACTCCACCCGCAGGGTGATCTCACCGGTGCGGGTGCGGAACATCTCTCCGCTAGCCTGCACGAAATCTCCCAGATCAAATTCTTTATTAAAAAGATCGATGTTTTCCTGCCCGACCTCATTAATGCGGAAAAATATCTGCAAACGACCCTCGCCGTCTTCGATATGGGCAAAAGTTATTTTCCCCATGGCACGCAAGGAACGCAGCCGTCCGGCCACCGTCGCCTTGACCGGGGACGGATCTTGCTGAGCTTCTGCTGCTTCAAAAGCGGACATTGCTTCACGGTTCGTCATGCTCCGTTCCACGCGGTTTGGATATGATTCCATTCCCGCGCTGCGCAAGCGCTCTATCTTTTCCAGACGATTGCGTTCTAATTCAGAATATTCGTATGACATAAAAAATTTTGCGCCCTTCTATTCAACCTTGATGATCCGCACGGTAAATGCACCCCCGGGAGCTTCAACCGTAACAACATCTCCAATATGATGATCCATTAATGCTTTCCCTAATGGGGATTCATTGGATACACGGCTGGCTAGCGGGTCGGCTTCAGCCGCACCGACGATGACATAATTTTCTGGTTCACTGCCTTCTTCTTGCACGGTAACATGCGTACCGACTGCGATTGCATCTGTAGGAGCATGGTGGGTTTCATCGACAACCCGTGCGCTGGCAAGCAAAATCTCTAACTCTTTGATCCGCCCTTCCAGAAATGCTTGATCGTTCTTGGCAGCCTCGAATTCGGCATCCGGATCCAGTCCGAGGTCATCCCCTTCCATTGCTTCCCGCAAGCGGCCAGCAATTTCCATGCGCTTAACTGTGCGCGAGTACTCTAATTCATCTTCAAGTTTTTTATAGCCTTCACTGGTAAGATATGTAATGTTCATGTCGCCTTCTTTCTTGGTGGAATGTGAGCATCACATTCCTAAATGTTATCCAACAAAAATTGCCATAATGCTTAGGAAGCGTTTTCAAGAACCTGAAAAAAGTCGCGGCGTTCCAAATGGAAATTCCATTAACACCGCAAATTTCGCGGAATTTTAACACAAGCGTTCATAAAACGCAAGGTATTTTTAGAAATAATTACCGTATTCTTACGGTGGTTTAATTTTATATTCTTTGCTACAATAGATTGTAGGATCAAATTATCGAAAGAGGAAAATATCATGAAGCAAAATGTCCCGTTGAATACCAAGGCAAACGCAATTCAAGTGCGTACCAACTTGATGGCTGGTGAGATCACCATTTATGGGCAGGATTCATGTAAATGGACACTGAAACAGAAGGATTATTTAAACGATAAGGGGATTTCCTTCAATTATATTGATTGCAGCAAGCAAAGCTGCCCGGCGTCTGTAACGGCATTTCCCACAATCGTTATGGATGGGATTACCCACACAGGGTACAAAGAAATCTAGGTGGTGAATATGATTGCATCCGTGGCAGTATGACACTGCAACTGGCGATCCTATGTGTAGTCCTGGCTGTTACACTCATCCTATTCATCAGTGGGCGCATCCGCATGGATTTGGTCGCTCTGATGGTGCTTTGCAGTCTGGCACTGAGCGGCATCTTAACCCCTGATGAAGCCCTTTCTGGTTTTAGCAGTGCGGCAGTCGTAACCGTTTGGGCAGTCTACGTCCTGAGTGCAGGTTTATCGCGCACAGGGGTCGCCAATATCATGGGACGCCAGGTAATCCGCCTGGCGGGAAAAAGCGAACTGCGCCTCCTTATCGCCCTGATGATTATGGCAACCCTGATGTCTTCCGTGATGAACAACATCGGGGTTGTCGCTCTTTTCTTACCGGTTGTGATGGATATTTGCCGCCGCACAAAATACTCTCCGGCGCGTATCCTCCTCCCCCTGACGCAAATGACTTTGTTAGGCGGCATGATTACGCTGATTGGTACCCCGGTTAACATCCTTGCCAGTCATGTGCTGGAAACCAATGGACTGCATCCTTTCGGTGTTCTTGATTTCACTCCGATTGGCATTACCTTATCTCTGGTAGGTTTTCTTTTTATCCTGCTCATCGAAAGGCGTATTCTACCAAAGAGCGATTTAACCCAGTCTTTTCGTAATGCGAACTATAAGGACTTACACCATATATACGATCTGGATGAACGCCTCTTTGCGCTTACCCTTAAGCCCGATTCCCGTTTGGGAGGCAAAACATTGGATCAAATCCATCTGGAGACCGCACTTGGCTTCAATGTGGTCGCCATTCAGCGTGGTGAGCAGAAAATTCTGGCACCTGATCCTGATACGCTTCTTCAAAATGGAGACCGTTTGATGGTCATCGGGCAGGTGGAACAATTGAGCGAACTCTCCGGTTGGCAACAACTCAGCATCAGTGATGAAAATCCTAGTGTTACCCGCCTCGTCTCAGATCAAATCGATATCGTCGAAGCAAAATTGTCCCCCTATTCTCAATTTCTTGGAGAGACGATCTCACGCGTCGATTTTCGCAAGCGTTTCGGGGTGAACGTCTTAGCCATTTTAAGAGACGGTGTCCCGCGCCGCACAAACTTATTGAATATCTCCTTGAGCGGGGACGATACCCTTCTATTCCAGACGACCCGCGATAATCTGGACATCTTGCGCGCCTCACCTGACTTGATCATCCTGGGTCCGCGTAAACCGGGCACCTATCGTCTGGCAGAACGCTTGTTGGAAGTGTGCATCCCTGAACGCTCTACATTGGCTGGCAAAAGTCTGGTTGAAAGCCGTTTAGGACACGCGTTCAGCCTGAATGTCTTAGGGATCACTCGCCAGGGAAAAACCATTCTCATGCCGGGCGCCGAAGAGCAGCTTGCCACTGGCGATGCGCTTATCATTGAAGGTCGGATTGAAGATGTCGAAGTCTTACATGGCTTACAAGAACTCGAACTGGATGAAGACGTAGTGCCTGGGATTCAAATTCTAGAATCCGAAACATACGGCATGGTGGAAGCCATGCTCCATCCGCGCACCCATATGGCAGACAAAACATTACGGGATATTCAATTTCGCGAGAAATATGGATTGACTGTTCTGGCAATCTGGAGTGGTATGCGGGCTTATCGTTCAAACCTGTACCGGCGGGTGCTCCATTTTGGGGATGCCATGCTCCTCTATGGGCGGCGCGAACAAATCAAAGTCTTGGCTACCAGTTCCGATTTTCTCCTGCTAACCCAGGAAGATCAGGAAGTTCCTCTATACCGCAAAGCCTGGCTTGCCGCCGGAATTATGGGCGCCGTAATGCTGGTCGCTCTGCTTGGCTGGCTGCCCGTTTCGATCGCCACGATCACCGGTGCGGGCTTGATCGTTCTCACCGGCTGCCTCAGCATGAACGAGGCATATAAGGCGGTCGAATTTCAGACTGTCTTGCTCATCGCCTGTATGCTGCCGCTGGGCATCGCCATGCAGAAAACCGGCGCGGCGCTGCTGGTCGCCCAGGGGATGGTCGATACGTTGGGCACCCTGGGTCCCAGCGCGCTTCTGGCAGGTTTTTTTCTACTCACCTGCCTGATTACCCTGTTCATGCCCAACGCGGCGGTGGTTGTCCTGATGGGACCGATCGCACTCAACACAGCCGCTCATCTCGGACTTTCCCCCTATACTTTTATCATGGACATTGCCCTGGCTACTTCGGTTCAATTCATGCTGCCAATCAGCCATCCAGCCAATCTTCTTATCCTGGGACCCGGCGGTTACCGTACTAGTGACTATCTTAAGACCGGTATCCCGCTCACGATTTTAGTGATGCTGGTGACGGTTTTTGCATTGCCCTGGTTCTTCCCGCTATGATTTCAGGAAAAAGCAATAGCGTTATCCCAAATCCAGGTGCATCTGCAAGGGAGGGGGCTTTCCAATAGGCGTGGGGACATACACCGGCATTTTGGTTGGCATGCCCAGCCGGTCGCAGGCTTCGCGGAATACCATCTCCAGCCGTTTTATCTCTGGTACAGGGCAGGTATACTGGTTACCATATTGGCGTTCATAGCGGTCTGGCAGCCCTGGAAAGAGGCGTTCCAATTGAGCATAATAATAGGAACGCTGGCGGTCGCGCAAAGACATACCGAACCAGGGGATGATATAGCGCGCACCAGCAGCCTGGGCGCGCTGAACAATGGCTGTGATGTTCTCGGCATTGTCTTCCAGAAAAGGCAGGATGGGCATCATCGTGACACCCGTCAGGATACCCTGGGCTGCAAGCGCTTCGATTGCTTTGAACCGGCGCGAGACGAGGGCTGCCCCCGGTTCCACTTTCTTGCCCAGCTCATCCTCGGCGGTCGTGATCGTGAAACTCACGGCGGCATACACCCGGCTGATGTCTTTCAAAAGCTCGAGGTCGCGCAGCACCAGATCGCTTTTGGTAAGGATGTGCACCGGGAAATGCTGTTCGGCGATGACCTGTAAGGCTCTGCCGCTCAAGTTGCGCTCGGCTTCGATGGGCATATAGGGATCGTTCATCGAGCCTGTGCCGATTGTGCCCTTGATGCGCTTGCGCGGCAGTTCATCCCGCAGCAGATCAATGGCGTTGACCTTGATCAGAATATCGCTGAAGTTCTCAATTTGGTAACGTTCCGAGCGCGAGTCGCAGTAGATACACTGGTGCTGGCAGCCGCGATAAAGGTTCAGGTTGTATTTCAGACCAAACCAGGGATCCGGCTGTTTGACGGAAGAAAGCAGTACCCGAGCGGTAATTTCCTGGATCATAACAAATCAAAAAGAAGGCGGAATTGAGATCGAATTGCTTTATAATATTACCATAGAGAGTCTCTGAAGACAGATAATCATTTTGAGAAGTTCAGTGAAAAAGGAAAACACCCGGGCATGGCGAAACAATCCATAAGCGAAAGAAAAGCCGACCATATTCGCATCAATGTGGAAGAAGACGTACGCTCAGCCCTCAGCAACGGCTTGGAGCGCTATGCTTTTGTCCACCGCGCCCTGCCGGAAATCAACCTGGAAGATGTAGACACGCATTTGACTCTGTTCGGGCGCAGGCTCAACGCACCGCTCTTGATTTCCTCAATGACGGGCGGCACGGAACAAGCCGAAGCCATCAACCACAATCTTGCTACAGCCGCACAGAAAATTGGGGTGGCGATGGGCATCGGATCGCAGCGCGCCGCATTGGAGGACGAGAAGCAGATTTCCACCTTTCAGGTGCGCCGTTATGCGCCCGATATCCTGCTTTTCGCCAACCTGGGAGCCGTGCAGTTGAACTATGGTTACGCTATCGCACACTGCCAGCGGGCGGTGGAGATGATCGAGGCGGATGGACTGATCCTGCATCTCAACCCTTTGCAGGAGGCTGTGCAGCGCGAAGGCAACTCGCAATTTGCTGGTCTGTTGAAAAAGATTGAGAAAATCTGCCGTGCCCTCTCCGTACCGGTCATCGTCAAAGAAGTCGGTTGGGGAATCTGCGAAGGGGATGCGCACCGTTTGGCAGAGGCAGGTGTGGCAGCGATCGACGTAGCTGGCGCAGGCGGAACCTCTTGGAGTCAGGTGGAGATGCACCGCGCTAAAGATGAATATCAGAAGAAATTGGCGGCGGCTTTTGTGGATTGGGGCATCCCTACCGCTGATGCCATCGAAAACGTGCGTCGCGCCGCGCCGGATATGACGATCTTCGCCTCCGGTGGGTTAAAAAATGGGATTGAGGTCGCCAAGTGCATCGCCCTGGGAGCGGTACTGGGCGGTATGGCAGGTGCCTTCCTCAGGGCGGCGGCAGAATCAGAAGAAAAGACGATTGCCACCTTGGCTGAGATGCAGCGTGAGATTCAGGTATGCATGTTTGCGGCGGGAGCAGGCAACCTGGAACAGTTGCGGAAAATCGGGTTAATCAAGAGATAAGCAAGTGACATACTAAACCTTAATGACTTGGCGTGCCATGATTCGGGCACG
>JBAXBF010000164.1:0-7011 GCA_037142095.1 Chloroflexota bacterium | reverse complement strand
CTTCATATTCTCTGATCTTCAGGTCTTGCTTATATTTATTTAAAGCCATTTCGATCGTGGTATACAGGGTTTGGTCCTGAAATGGTTTGACGATAAAACCAGCCGGGCTGACGACCTTGGCTCGCTCCAAAGTAGATGAGTCAGAATGAGCCGTTAGAAAAACAATGGGGGTATCTACTTGCGAATAGATTTGTTTTGCCACCTCCACCCCATCCATATTAGGACCGAGGTAGATATCCATTAATATAAGGTCTGGTTGATATTCCAAAATAGCATCGGCGACTTCTTCTTGGATCGGTATCAAAGAAGCAACATATCCCAATTTTTGGAGAATATCCTGTATATGGGAAGCAATCACCAATTCATCTTCTACTACCGCAATCTTAACCATTTCCACGGGTGAAACCGGATCAAGCGGTGCGAACAAAGAAAATTTATTTTTATTATCCATAATTCTCACATCTTTCTATCCATTTTTCCTTTACAAAGACAGTTAGGAAACCTAAACAGACTATCCTACACACCCGCAGCCATGCGTCTGCGATAGTCAATTTTTTGGTATCCGTTACCACCATTACCACCATTATTATCGCCTCTTTTATCGCTGATTCTAACCGTTTGGATGGCAGTAGACAGTTGTACATCTGCATGTGAAACGGCTCTATCGTCCAGTTTGAACTTTGCCACCAATTGCTGTAACGTCTGGGCAATCTCACTCAGTGATTGCGCCGATGCAGATAGCTCTTCCACCTGAGCGCTGGTTGAGTCTCACATTGAGGACGGCTGTGGCAATGTGATCCGCCAAAGATTGCGCCAATTTCATCTCATCGCTCGATAATGGCTGATTATTGCTTAGCAGCGCCAACAATCCCAGGGTATGCCCACTCACCTCAAGTGGAATAATCAATACATTCCTTCCCTCACCCAGGCAGGATTTTATGGTAATCACCATTTTATTAACCGTCTGTTCCTTCAGGCTGCTTCCTAAAGAGGCTCGGTCTTCCAGCAAACGCTGTTCCAGGCAGCTTACTTCGTAATCAGACAGGTTGAGTCCAATCTTGCGTTCGATGCCCTCCCCGTTTTCGGAGAGTAAAAATAGCGCTCCTCCGAGCGTACCAGAATCCAAAGACTCGAGCACATGCGCCAGCGATAACGATAATATTTCTTCGATGCTCTGGCTTTCACGGGTTATCACCATGATGTGGTAAAGCGCCAGTAGTTCACCCGTGCGGTCTTTAACCCGCTGCTCAAGCGTCTGCGCCAGCTCCGTCAGCCTGATCTCGGCTTGCTGGCGTTGGACGACTTCTTCCCGCAATGCCAGGTTCGTCTTCGTCAAGTCCAGGGTGCGGGAACGCACCTGGGCTTCCAGTTGTTGGTTTGACTGCCAAAGTTCTCTATCCATCCGCTTGCGCTCACTGATATCCCGCACCAGCATGCTGATTACCTGCTGGGACTGGAAATGAATAAGATTGGCATTCACCTCGACCGGCACAATTTCCCGGTCTTTACGCCGGTAATTGCTTTCAAGCAGGTTCAAAACTCCCATCTCTAAAATTTGTTTTATATGGAGGTCTATGGCGTCTGGTTCTTCAGCAACAACGTCAAATAACCTGAGCAGTGACATCTCTTCAGATTGATAACCCAGCAGCCTGCAAAACGCCGCATTGGCTCCCAAAACGTTTAAGCTCTGCGGATCGATCAAGAAAATAGATTCGGATGTCTGCTCGACCACAGAGCGGTAACGCGCTTCGCTATCCCTCAGGCGGTTTTCCATGTCGTGCAGATTGAGTGCGATTTCGATGGAGGCACGCAGGTTTTTATCTTGGAACGGCTTGATGATATAACCATAGGGCACGCTGTCTTTGGAGAGATCCATTATTTCGGCATCATCGTTGGCAGTTAACATGATCACGGGAATACCCAGCTTTTTATGGATTTGACCGGCACATTCGATTCCATCCATACTCCCTTCCAAGCGGATATCCATCAAGACCAGGTCCGGCAGCAATGCCTGCGCCTGTTCTAAAGCAGCCTCTCCCGAGGCGCACGGATCCAAAGCCTGGTAACCAAGGCTTGTGAGTGTTTTCTGCAGATAAGCCGCAGTAATGCCTTCATCTTCCACGATCAGGATTTTACGTCTATCCATTTTGCCTCGTTGAATCTCCGTTTTTGTCTGAGGGGTTATTCATGACGCGAAAACGTAGACTGAAGGATGCCCCGCCACTTTGGCTCTCAACCAATAACGTTCCATGCAATTGGCGGGTCAAAATCTGTACCAGACTTAACCCCAGAGACTCGGATTGCTTAATGTCCCACCCCGCCGGTAACCCCACGCCGTTATCAGCCACCATCAACAGCACTTCAGCAGGTTTGTGATCTTCTGCATCCAGATATTCCAGACTGATTTTGATTGTTCCCGGTTGTCCCTCAGGAAAAGCATATTTGAATGCATTGGTGAAAAGTTCGTTGGTAATCAGCCCGATCGGCATGGCTTGTTCGATATTAAGCTGCACATTTTCACACATCAATTCGATGTTGATATGAGCAGGAGCACCAAAAGACTGGTAAACAAAAGTGGTGAGTTTCTCCATGTAGTCCCCCATGGATATTTGAGCCATATTTTTGGATTGAACCAACGTTTCGTGTACCATGGCGATCATTTGTATCCGGTTGCGGCTTTCTTCGAATAACACCTTATCATCGGGGTCATGGATTTGACTCATTTGTAATCCCAGCAGACTGGTAATGACCTGCAAATTGTTTTTTACGCGGTGATGGTTTTCGTGAAGTAGGGCTTCTTTCTCTACCAGCGAATTTTTCAATGCCATTTCCAGGCGCTTGTACTCAGTGAAATCACGCGAGATTGCCAGCAGTGATTCAATTTTCCCCTGCGGGTCAAGTTCCGGTACGATGTGAGTCAGAAAATATCTTTGCTCTGGCGGATTCGGAAAGACCTGCCAGACTTCCTGCGCTTTTTCCGTTTCCAATGTTTTCTTCAGCCCCTGAACAAACACTTCGGCTTGTTGGGATGGTACACGAACATCTAGAGGCGTTTTCCCGATTAGCCTTTCCAGTGGAACTCCAAGCTGATTGACGACTTCCTGATTGGCATATATTTCATTCAAATCAGTATCGAAGCGTTCGATCATGTCTGGCGCATTTTCAACCAGGGAGGAAACTTCACGTTCACGCTTTCGCAGCCTGTCTTCCAGTATTTTGCGCTCGGTGATATCACGACCGGATATCACCACCCCTGTGATTTCATTGTTGGCGGAATGGATAGGGGTGAAATGATAATCAACATAAATAGGCTTCCCATTTATATGGATCGCCACTTCTTTGCTGAATATTCCACCACCCAGCGCCCGATCATAATAACCGCGCCATTCGTCCTGCATACTTTGCGAGAAATCGTCCATCCGGGGACTTATGCCCGCTGTAAGCTCCTTCGTTAGGACTTTCTTCATTCCTTGCTTATACGCCAAATTGCCGATAATCACCCGGTAACCGGTATCTACTGCCCAGATTCGATCTTCGATGTTTTCGATCAAGGCATTCAGGTTAGCAAAATTCTCTTGTTCGGCTTTCTCCGCCCGTTTGCGCTCGGTGATGTCCTGTCCTTGCGCAATCGAGGCAATCACGGTCTTCCCATCCATCCCGTTGATGTACGCCGAGTTCCACAGCACCATGCGTATATCCCCATTCACATGCTGGATGGGAATTTCCACCCCATCCCAACGCTCATTGCCCGCGGTGCGCTGGATGTAGCTCAGCCATTCATCCCGCTGCTCTTCCGGAAAGAGGATTTCCAATCCCTTCCCCAACATTTCCGCGGCAGGGCACCCGGTTAAGCGCTCGAAAGCACGGTTGAAGCGCGTGATCTTATATGCCGGGTCCCAGACGATAATGGGGGCATTGGCGTACCCGATCAGATTCTCAAGATAATCACTCGTTTCACGCAGCGACTCGAACATAACGTCTTTTTGATATTCAATCCGATTACGCTCCAGTTCGCCGGCTGCGCGCAATGCCACCAATTTCAATACAGTTTCCTCCAGGTTCGCGTCTAGCAGAGGACACCGTCCGATGAGGGCGATCATACCAATCGGCTTCCGTGCAGAACTCCATAGGATAAATCCAATATAACTCTCAGCAGCCATCTCCTGAAGCAAGGCAACCTGGGGAAACAAATGGCGCACATTCCTGGGAAAGCAGCAAACCGACTCACCCTTCACCGCACCGCAAGGGGTATCTTTCAGATCGTATGTTATATTATCCACGAACTTGCCATCGCGGTAGATGGCAACTGTCTGGGCAGTATGTCCATCTTCTTCCAATTGATCGATGCAAACATAATCCATACCCAAATTTTCAGCCAGGAAACGCGCAAGCGATTCAAAGAAATCATCCCCTTGTGTCAACCAGGTGGACTGAGCCAGGTATATAATGGTTTCTTCGATTCGCTTGCGTTCAGTAATGTCCTGGATCACGGAGACATGGTAATAGTTAATTGGATTTTCAAGCGGTAACCACATGGGCGATACCGTCAAGTTTCCCCAGACGATAGCGCCATCTTTGCGAATGTAGCGTTTATCGATTGAGAATTCCCTGATCTCCCCGCCCAAAAGTTGAGCATTTTTATCCAGATTTTCCTGTATATCGTCCGGATGGGTGACATCCAGGTAGGTTTTATTCAGCATCTCCTCCATCGTATAACCGAGGAAGTCGCAATGGCGTTGGTTGATGCGGATGAAATGACCGGTACGGGTATCCGCGATTCCAACGCCCACCGCCGCTTGTTCAAACAAGGAGCGGAAGCGCTTTTCACTCTCCTGCAGCACTTCCTCCGCCTTCTTACGCTCGCTGATGTCAATGGCTGTAACAGCATAACCCTGCAAGGTGCCGGCATCATCCTTGACCGCAATGCCGATCATCAGCATGGGGAAGGTGCTGCCGTCACGGTGGCAATGCCCGACTTCCTGGGCATCGAAATGACCTTCCCGCTCCAATTGGCGGATCAGCCGTTTTACAAGTTTCTGTTGTCCGTCAGAATGCAACCGGAGCAAAGATTTTCCAAGAAGTTCACTGGCTTGATAGCCTTGGAGCGCGGCAAAGTAGTCATTGATGTAAGTCAGGTTGCCGTTCGTGTCGGTAATCGCCACGCCAAAATTGGCAATGTCAAAGATGGTCTTGAACTGGCGCAGCGACTCCTCTGCCCGCCTGCGCGCGCTGATATCGCGACTGACCCCCTGGATTTCCAGATGACCAAACCTTGGGTTGATGTAAAAGCGGGAAGATAACTCTTCCCAGATCAGAACACCATCCTTGTTGGGATGCACATCAATATCCATGAAAGTATCATTTTCCCCTGCCAGGAACGCTGCAGTGTGTTCCTTCATTTTTTTCACCATCGTCGGTTGCATTTCTTCACTCAAGGTTTCATTTATGGTCTGAGTCATAGTCTCTTCAGGAGTGTACCCGCTAATCTTTTGCACGGAAGGAGATATATAGCGGAAACGCATTTCTGATACATCGAAGATCGATACAACGTCTTCCATATTCTCTGCCAGCAGGTGGTACAATTCTTCGCTTTGACGCAGCACCTCCTCCACCTGCTTGCGCTCGCTGATATCCGAGTAAGTCGTATAAATCGACGGACGCCCCTCAAAGCTGGAAACGCTCGAACTAATCGCCACCCAAAATACACGTCCATCGCCTTTCTGCATACATACTTCAAAGCCAGTAATCCCGTCCAACGCCTGCAGAAAGCTCCGAAAGCGCTCGCGGTCATCCAGATGGATATATCGGGTGCGGATGCTGCTTCCCAGCAATTCTTCAAGCGGCATCTCGAAGAGAACAGCCATCAACGGGTTGACAAACAGTACTTCGGTCGTTTCAAGATCGATCACGCTGATTGGCAGCGGGGCGTTCTCCACCAGCAGACGGAAGCGCTTCTCATTCTGGCGCAGGTCTTTCTCCGCCTGCCTGCGCTCGTTGATATTACGTGAGACACCTTGAACCTCCAACCGTCCTGTGTCACGATTGTAATAATAATGTGTGTTTATTTCTGTCCAGACCGAGGAACCGTCTTTGTGGATATGCTCGATGAGACCGATGAATGTATCCTTTTCCCCTGCCAGAAACGCTTCTAAATTATTCTGTAAATTATTCTTCAGCATTGATTGCATATCTTCTTTTACGGTTTCAAATACGCTCCGAGCCATAATCTCTTCAACGGTGAAGCCGAGACGGTCTTTCACTGTCGGAGATATGTAGCGGAAACGCATGTCTTCAGGATTGAGGATCCATACTATGTCGCTCATATTATCCGCCAGCAGGTGGTACAATTCTTCGCTTTGACGCAGGGCTTCCTCCGCCTGCTTACGCTCAGTGATGTCTTGCACCATCCCGATAAACAAAAGAGCGAGAGAATCTTCATCAAGTTGCTTTACGGGTGATATCGTCAGGTTTACCCACAAGATTGTCCCATCTTTGCGGATATAGCGGTTCTCGAGCGAGTGTTCATTGATCTTCCCTGAAATAAGCAAAGCATTTTTATCCAGATTTTCTTGAATATCATCCGGGTGGGTGAAGTCTTTGAAGGACATCCTCAATATCTCCTCCATCGTGTAACCGAGGAAATCGCAGAAACGTTGGTTGACGTTCACATAATGATTGGAATTGGCTTCCATGAGGGTTATACCCACGACAGCCTGCTCAAACAGGGAGCGGAAGCGCTCCTCACTCTCTTGGAGTGCTTTTTCCGTCCGCTTGCGCTCGGTGATATCATGAATCTTTCCGATAAAATAATGGGGGGTATCCTCTTCGTTGAAATTCAATAGAGGCGCCACCATCAGATTTCCCCAGATGATAGAGCCATCTTTGCGAATGTAGCGTTTATCGATTGAGAATTCCCTGATCTCCCCGCTCAAAAGTTGAGCATTTTTATCCAGATTTTCCTGTATATCGTCCGGGTGGGTGACGTCCCGGTAAGACAAATTTTGCATCTCC
>JBAXBF010000163.1:0-7015 GCA_037142095.1 Chloroflexota bacterium | reverse complement strand
GTAAAAGACCTCGCCGGTTTAACCTCAATGTAGATTCCAATAGAAAGTCTCAACCGATTCATGCTGTCCAACTACTCAAAAAAGGGGTAAAATTGGGCGCATGTTGCGCGACCTCAGTGAAGATGAAATTCATGAACGCCTTAATGCCCGGGTTGAATATGGTGGTTTGCCGCCCCTGGCAGATCACTTATCAGAGCAACCAGATTCAACCAGCAAATCTTTTCCACAAAATATTCTTTCCCATATCATGCGACCGGCAGCGGTATTAATTCCGCTGCTGCGCCAGACCGATGGCTGGCACCTGCTTTTCATCCGGCGCAGCGAAGTTGTTCAGGACGCCCACAGCGGACAAGTTGCTTTCCCGGGAGGGCGGGTCGAGAAAAGCGAAACACTGGAGGAAGCGGCACTGCGCGAGGCATACGAAGAAGTTAGCATTTACCCCAATGATGTGCACGTCCTCGGCAAACTGACTCCTCTACGTACAATCACGAACTACATCATCACTCCTGTAGTAGGTATCATTCCCTGGCCTTATGCCGTCCAACCTGAACCAAAAGAAGTCAGCCGGATCTTCACCATCCCACTGTCATGGTTGGCAAACCCTAAAAACCATACAGAACGATTTTGGAAACGCGCCCCACTGCTCAACCGCGTGAAGGTGATTTATTTCAACCCCTATGATGGCGAAACTCTGTGGGGAGCCAGCGCCCGCATCACTGTCAATTTCCTGGATATTCTCTTAAACTAGTAATAAAACAGGGCTGTTTCTTCTTTTGAAACAACCCTGGATTTTTTTGCAACCTAAAATCAGAATCAGATTTAGTCTTCTTCTTTTTCCTTCTTGCCTTTCTCGAGTATATCGGGTTCGATGGTGACTTCTGCTGCGGCAACCACGGATTCTTCTCCTGCTGGGAGAACCACCTGAACGACCATTTCCTGCGGATTAGTCAAAAGGGTAACATTAGCCGGGATATCCAGGTCTTTCACGAGTAAAGATGAACCAATCCGTTTCAATACAGAAACATCTACATGGATTGCGTCCATTAAGTCGCCTGGCAGACATTCGATCTCGACTTCTGTAATACCAGAAACCAGGATGCCACCCAAGTCGCTGACCGCAGGCGAGGTTCCGGCAAATTCCAGACGAACTTCAGTACGTAGTTTTTCCGTCATAGAAACAGCCAAAAAATCAACATGTACCAAACCGCCTTTGATGAAATTACGCTGGCGATCACGCACCAAAACAGTGTACTTCTCACCATCCACATTGACCTGGATCAGGTGGGAAGTTCCAACCTTCGATAAGGTGCGGGTAGTATCGCGTGATTCGAGCATGATCGAAACTGGCTCGATATGCTTTCCGTAAATGACTGCAGGAAGTTTACCTTCCCGCCGTAGCGCCTTGACCTGTTTGCCGATCACGCTGCGCTTGGTTGCTTGTAATTCAATATTTTCTCTTGCCATTTTTTTTCCTTGAAGCGCCTCTCACCCATATTTAATGGGTTACCCTCGCTCGTTTGGATAAAGAGGTATCAGGGTACTTTCCGGAATTCACCGGCGGAAATTAATGCGAATAGATATTCCTACCCTTCGCGTTTCAACAAATTCTATTAACGCTGCCGCAATGCCCGCCCAATCCATAGCACCAGTCCAATGCCGATGCCAGCCGCCAGTCCACCCAGCAACGCTCTCTGTGTATCCACCGTAGTGGTTACAGAACCTTCAACGCTACCAGCCAAAAGAATTATTGGTCTGACTTCTTTTGCCTGTACTTCGCGAGCAATCACGATATTGGCATGGCTGCCCTGCATCTCAACACTACCTGCCGAAACGATGCCAGCCGCGCTATTTTGCATCCTGATATGCCGCACCTGTGCCATGCCGAGAAAACCGTCCTTGAAATCCACCTCACCGGCAGATATATATCCGGCAGCACTATCGCTCACATTAACTTCCTGGGCAACAATGCGCGCCACACCAACCTCAGTTGCATTGATCTGTTCATCCGGTTCATGACTAACCTGAGTTTCTTCTGGAAGCGGAATTTCGTTTACAGACATATTCATCTCCACGTTACAAAAAGAAGCGCGGGCATAAAACCCCGCGCAATTCATACACCCTACTAGAACGGGCAGGTATGAATTATATCATAATTCTATTTTAAGGGGGTTCCAAAATCGAGGAAGTCAGCCAGAGAACTCGCTCAGCAGCGACTAAGCTTACCATAAATTCTTTTATTAAAAAGAACAATATGATATAATTCTTAAGAATTATTACACAAGGATTCTCAAATCAGAATCCCAGAATACCTCATTCAATGGAGAATCATTATGGCAATATATCTTTCCTTCAAAGAGATATGGCGTAACAAAGGGCGTTTCCTTCTTTTCAGTATGGTGATAGCCCTCATCACGCTTCTGGTGCTTTTCATCGCAGCGCTAGGAGAAGGATTGGCAAACGTCAACAAGGAATATCTAGAAAAGCTCGATGCCCAATTATTTGTCTTTCAAGAGAACGTAGACCGTTCAGCGCTCACCAGCCGTTTGGACCGCGATAAATTAAACGCCGTGAGACGTGTCCCTGGTGTTAAGGCAGCCGGTCCGCTCGGTATCTCAAATGCTTATCTCGTTTTTAACAATAACCGTCCACAACTCAAAGTCACCTTGGTAGGTGTGGAAGGAGAGCAACCCGGCTCTATTCCCGTCCTTTTCGGTCAGAATTTCAAAACCGAACGCGGCAACGATATTGTGATAGATATGAATATCGCCAACCAGCGTGGGATTCAAGTCGGGGATACAATCTCCATCAAGTCCATCCAGGGTACCAAGGATGAATACTACGATCTACGGGTTAGCGGTATTGCAGACAGCCAGCAATACCAATATTCGCCGACGGTATTCATCCCTTATGTAACATGGGACAAGGTCCGCCCGCAGCCCTCGACCCCAAATACAAGGATGCCGCTGGTAGCAAATGTGATTGTGGTTCAGATTCAAAACCCCAAAGAGATTACTACAATGGAAGCAGCGATTAAGGAAGCCGTGCCAGGCATCGAAGTGGTAGATAAACAGCAAACGATCCTCTCCCTACCCGGTTATACCGCTCAACAGAGCACTCTGAATACCCAAGCATTCTTTACCCTCTTAATCGGCGTCCTGGTGATTGGCGGTTTCTTCCAGATCCAGATGCTGCAAAAAATACCCCAAATTGGCGTCCTGAAAGCCATCGGTACATCAAATTTGAGCATTGCCCTGACTGTCATCTACCAGATAGTGCTAATCACTACCTTCGGTGTAATCCTGGGGATTATCACCACTTTGGCACTCTCTCTGGCTCTACCGGAAGGTATCCCCATCGCATTCAATGGCACTTCGGTTTTCACTGCCATTATTGCATTACTGCTCATCGGACCTTTAGGAGGCTTGGTAACGGTGCGCCTGGCGACATCTGTCGAGCCTTTGATTGCATTGGGGTTATCGCAGTGAGGTTAATATGACAACGATAATTGAAGCTCAATCCATAACAAAAATCTATACCACTGGCGAAAACACAGTAAAAGCAGTGGATGATATTTCTTTCAGTGTCCATGCCGGTGAATTTGTCGCCCTGGTCGGTCCCAGCGGTTCTGGAAAGACCACCATGTTGGCAATGCTGGCAGTCTTGCTCAACCCAACCAATGGCAAGATCATTATTGACGGCGCCGACCTAAATAAACTCAAGGAAAGTGAGCGAGTCAAGTTTCGCCGCGAGAAGATCGGGTTTGCATTCCAGTCGCATAATCTGGTACCTTATCTGACTATCCAAGAAAATGTCGAATTGATGCTCCGTTTGAATGGTAAAACCAGCAAACAAGATCGAGAGTACACAGTAGCATTGCTTACCCAGATGGGATTAGAAGAACGCTTGACATATTTACCCAATCAGGTTTCCGGTGGTCAGCGCCAACGTGCAGCCATCGCAAGAGCAGTAGTACACAACCCACGCCTGTTGTTGGCTGATGAGCCAACCGCTAATCTGGACACGGAGCGTGCCTATCAGGCTGTCAAAATTTTTGCTGATCTCATTCATGGACAGGACCGGTGCGGGATCATGGTAACCCACGATTTACGCATGTGCCGGTATGTGGATAAAGTCATTCAGATGGAAGATGGAAAACTGGTGCGAGTTATTGAAAAATCCCAGGATATTGAGGAGTTTGCCCGCGGTCATTAAAACCATTTTATGGTAAACTTGGTTTGTATGACTACGACGTACGATTTGAGCCAATCTGAAGGACGCAGACAATTTCTTGAGGACTATTGGTTGAACTTAGCTGGATTCGCCTACGGACAATTCATGCAAGCCGGGCGTGGGGCATTATTACTTAGCGGAAGCAACATAGATGAAAGTGAAATGCTATATATCGTCGATAACCAGTTAATCCATTATCCCGATATATACAAAGTTGTGAACGATTACGAACCTGAATTACAAATCGTCGCTATTTTTACCCTACCCGGTGTTCTAGCATTGCAAACTTATAAAGGCGAGCCTGCGCCTCCTGAGGTATACCGCTTCGCTAACCGCCGAAGCCGCCACTAATAAAATCGGGGCGAGCCTGAGACTCACCCCGATCTTTGATTGATCTCTATTCTACGTTTTCTGCACCGCTCTGGCGGCGGCTTACCCGCTTTTGAGCAGGTTTGTTTTCCTCAACAACTTCCCCTTCAACTGCTTCATCAGCCTGCTTTTTATCAACTTGCTTTGGCTTAGGTGCCAACACCTCGGCAATGGTCGATTTGAACATGACATTGAATGCCTTGGGATCACGCTGAGCATAAGCACGCACTGTCGTCTCAACAAAATCACGGCGCTCTTTTTCTGGTGCTAATAACAACTCATGAGAAGGCTTCACCAGGCGCTCATCTACCATTTTCGCAAACATTTTCTGGGTTATTTCCTGATTAGATCCTTTATAAGGATCTTTTTCCCAAGTCTCAACAGCTAAAAGGAGGTGAATATTTTCTTGAACTTGGCTAGCCTTCCAAAAGGCTAAACTATAAAACAACAGAGCTTCATCCAATGCTTTCTTAAGCTCCGGGTCGCTTTGTGCAAATTCCGGATCATTCACCCAGGCAAGCTCGAAGTTCAAGTCTGCGCCGAAATCATGAGCCAATTCGCTGACAATCCTCGCTTCTTTGTCGGGTAATTCACCTACCCAATCTTGAAAAGATTGAAGAACCGTGGCGAGGTTGAGAGAACCGGCATCCTTTGCTACATTTTCACTACCAATCCAGGCACGGTATGAACCAAGTTTATCTTCCTTACCGATCCCAAATCTACTTAGAAGACCACGTGAGGACTGTGATAGGTTAGATGTGAGTCGGGTTGCCTCCTGGGCAGATTTCTTCGCAAATCCATCGACTGCCGAGATAGATTTTCTTGCAGCTTCATCCGCGGCTGTTATTGATTTCTTCGCCGCTTCATTAACAACTTGTTTATTGGTATCTCTGCCAACATAATAAACACCTGCGGCAATAACGACAAATATAATCAAAGCAATCATGAATTCCATTTTTACTATCTCCTTTCAAGTTCTTCTATTACATCAAGAGCGTTCTTAAATTATAACCTACCTCATTCTTAAGGTGTAGGTGTTGCAGTAATCGTCGGCGTTGGAGTCGGCGTCGTAAATATACTTTCGTATACGGGGGATATCGTTCCGGATATTGACGATTCTTTGCTGGTTGGTAGAGCTGTCGGTGTTGCAGGCTCTGTTTTCCACATATCCGGCAACGGTAAAAGATAGGGAGCACTATTTGGCACCAACATTACCTTTACACCCGGCGCCAATTTATCAATATATTGGTAAGTCAACAAATCCTTGTTCTTCACGAGAACATCCGAAATCACCTGTAATGCCTGAGCTTGAGCATTCGCCTTAATCTTGATAGCTTCCCCTTCTGCGCCAGCCTCAATCCGAATTTTATTCGCCTGCCCTTCAGCGATATTTTTCATCTGCTGTGCTTGATAAACAGTCCTCGTCATCTCCTGATATGCCACCTGCTTTTGCTCAACCGAGTCAGAATATTCGCGTGTGAAGGAAATATTACGCAAGATATAGCGATCGAGGATAAATCCTTTATCACTGAACGCCGTGCCCACCTCTTTGCTAAGGTCTCTTTCCAGATCCAAACGTTTGAAACTGTTGACTTCGTCCACTTTATACTGGGATACCTTTGTGCGGATAACACCCCGCAGTACAGGTCGAACAAAATCATCCACATACCGGCTTTGCCAATCAATGTAAATTCGTACAGCCTGCAAAGTATCAATCCGGAAGATAACCGAACAGTCAATAAAGACTTCCTGTCCATCTGAAGTTCGTGCCGAGATCGAGTCGTCTCCACGCACGACACCCTCCATTGGACTGGAAGACATCGAATAAGTTTGCCAATAGATGGGATACGTATGCACCTGTTCTGCCAACGGCACAATCCAATGCACGCCGGAACGCATCGGTTGATCGCGGTAGCCATCGACTGAGATCAGTGAAACAACCACACCAATTTCCTGTGGCGGGATAAAGACCAACGATAAACTGAGGAGGCTGATACAGACCAGAACGAACAGGACCAAGAGTGAGCGTAATGAAAACAGTTTCCGGATCGTTACACTGAGACCGGATTGTTGTAAAGAACGCCAAATATAGAACAGCGTCCATATTCCTGCAACCACCCAGGCGGTTATTGAAATAAAATCAAGGGCTTGATCGAGCATCATAGTTTTTTGCCTGCTGCTTGCATTGTACTAAACGGCAGATAATTTGTCAATTCAACCAGTAACAAATTCTTTATAACAATCCCATTTTACCTTAGAATATCTTTCCTGTACACTTATTTTATGGATGAGCAATCACGATTAAGGTTTTGGCTCGATTCAGGACACACTGCATTGCCCGTTTTAAGTTCTCAGGATCAAGCGCCCCAAAACTTTCGTCCAGAATGATCACATCTGAATTTTGTAATAGAGCCCG
>JBAXBF010000162.1:0-7019 GCA_037142095.1 Chloroflexota bacterium | reverse complement strand
CCAGAGCAAGCGTATGCTTTTAATCTACTCAACAATCCCAATGACCCGGGATTAGAACGGAAAACAGCCGAATTATATCTTCAACACGACATCCGGGTGATCGAGGCATCCGCATATTTTACCCTGACGAGCAGCCTGGTTTATTACCGGGTAAAAGGTTTGAGGATTGGCGTTGATGGTCGAATCGAGATCAACAACCATATCATCGCCAAGGTTTCGCGCCCTGAAGTGGCATGTAAGTTCATGGAACCCGCCCCAGAGGCTATCTTGAAAGAGTTAGTGGCGGGAGGTCAGATCAGCGCGCAGCAAGCCGAACTCGCCCGCCAGGTTCCCATGGCTGACGACATTACGGTCGAAGCCGATTCGGGAGGGCATACCGATAACCGCCCGCTGGTTTGTTTGATCCCCATCATGCTGCAATGCCGTGATGAAATCCAGGCTAAATATCATTACCCGCAGCCTGTGCGCATCGGCGCGGCGGGCGGCATCGGAACCCCTGAGGCGGCTCTGGCGGCTTTTATGATGGGGGCAGCTTATATCGTTACCGGCTCGATTAATCAGGCGTGCATCGAATCGGGGGCATCCGAGCATACCCGCCGCCTGCTGGCACAAGCCGAGATTGCCGATGTAGCCATGGCACCCGCCGGTGATATGTTTGAAATGGGGGTGAAGGTACAGGTGCTCAAACGCGGCACGATGTTTTCGATGCGCGCCCAGAAATTATATGAACTGTATGCACGCTGTGAGACCTGGCAGCAAGTGCCTGAAAAAGAGCGTCAAAAACTGGAAAACACGGTCTTCAAACGCAGCTTTGAGGAAATTTGGTCTGATTGCGTTCAATTCTTCAGCCAGCGCGATCCAAACCAGCTCGAACGTGCCCAGAATAACCCGCGCGATCAGATGGCACTGGTTTTCCGCTGGTATCTGGGATTATCCTCGCGTTGGTCTGCCATCGGAGAGAAAGGGCGTGAAATGGATTACCAGATCTGGTGCGGTCCGGCGATGGGCGCATTCAATGATTGGACGCGCAACACGTATTTAGCGGATCCGCAAAACAGACGAGTGGTGGATGTGGCGCAGCAGTTGCTGACTGGTTGTGCTTATCTCTATCGTCTGCGCCTGCTCGAAGCCCAGGGTGTACGATTTCCAGTCCAATTAAAGCGATATTTTGCAAATAAAGATTCAAGAATCATCCACAGATAGTGCACAAGGTGCAACACAGATTGCCACAGATTTTTTTCGACTATAACCAATCGGGAGGTGCATCGCAAAACTGCTGTTGAATGTCGAATTGCCTGTCGCCTTCCATCCAGTGAGCCGCCAGGGTAAGAAGATAATCATCCTGGCGCAGCCACCAAGCCATCCACTGTCCGGTGATGGGAAGATCGAGCTTGATCTCGATGCTTCTCCACATGGAGTCTTCTGCATCCAGGCCTGAAACGGGCTGGATTTTTATATGGCGGGTATCGAGGCGTAATCCTTCACCCAGCGCTTTGAGGACAGCTTCTTTAAGACTCCACACCAGAACCACCCAGGCGTCGCGCTGTTGCGGGGCGCAGCTCTTTACCGAATTGATCTCATCCTGCGTGAAAAAGGTTTCAATAAAACTAGCGGGATAGGATTCGATCTTCTCCACATCCGCTCCGATCTTTAAACCAGGGGAAAAAGACAGGGCGCAAAAAGCCATCCTTTCGCGATGGCTGATCGATAAACAGATCGGAAGCTCAATTTCATGAGAAGTGTAATAGGGAGCTCCTCCCGCTGCATTGGCGACCTCAATCTCGTCAAAAGGGACTTCCCGCCAATCAGGTGAACTGGCAGACAGCAATTGTTTGGCAGTCCAACGTCCATGCAGCCACTCGGTGCGCCGCTTCGCAAAGCGTAGCCAAGATAATTTCTGCTTTTCGTTGGGCGACAGAAAGCCATCCCCTATTTCAAAATCTTCAGAAAGGAGATCCGTTCTACGCTTACTGACCATCCAGTCGATTGTTGAAATCAAAGAGTGTCCTTTATAAAAATATCCATAGAGAAAAAGATAATTAATAAAGGAAGCCCGAAACGCGTATGCGCCGCGGGCTTCCTTCTTCCTTAATGTGTAGTTAATCCCACAACACCTTCAATGGCGTAATCAGTTCCGGACTGCTGGAATACGGCAGGGCAACGGTACTGTAATTCTGCAGGTCAAGGTAGATCGATCCATTTTCATCGATCACGCGGGCGTTGAAGCGCTGACCTTCGCCGTTGCTCTCCAAAGGAGTCACTTCGGCATAAATCGCAATACCATTCACATCATGGCGATACAGTTGTATGCTCTCGATGCCATGAGGCAGCGCCAGGATGCCGGTGGTTCCAGCTTCCCAGATTCCTGCGGTCTGGAAGCACAATTCTACCAAGAGCGGCATGGACAGTGATCTGCCATCCGAGGTGGTGGGGGGCAAGTCCTTGCGCAGTTTCCCCAGGACTTTATCGCCTGAACGCTGCACTCCATCCAAAACCTGGAATGAAGGACCGTGGAAATAAAGACGGTAGATGTCTTCTGATTGGACCGTGGCATTCCCATTCCAATGCGGAGGTTGGGCAACCACATCCTTCGAGGGACTGGCAGCTTTTTCAAGAAAAGCCTTGCCGGAGAAGTGTTGGATAACTTCCGGCTTTTGCCCGGAACGCACTCGAATGGATTCAAGCGTGGCAAAGGCGACCAGCCCTTCGGCTTCAGATACGACCCGCGCTTTCCAGATGATGCGGCGTGGTTCATTTCGATAGAACTTGAAAGGAACATCGAAACAAATATCTTCCAGGCGTGAAACCGTAAATTCCTCACGGTCGGATGCTAAAACGGAAGCCACGTGTCTGGCAGCCACCGAAAACCCTTCGATACCGATCACACCGGGTAGCACTGGCGTACCGTTCATGCTATGATCACGCAGGTATGGTTCTACTTTCGGATCAATCTCGGCTTCCAAAATCACGCCTTCTTGCAGATCAAACCGCGTCACCCGGCTGACCATCTTATGGATCGGTTTACCCTGGCGCAAAGCAGTATTAGCCCGCTCAACATCCAGACCACCATCGGCGCGGCGCGGAGACAGTAACATCCCCAGAGAACCCGCCAGAATCACTTCAGGATCACCCATCGAGGCGGTTAATTCCTTGCGCAGCATGGACGCTGCTTGGACAGGATTCATCATTTCGATGCCAGCCCGCTCCATTAAAGATGGAATATAACCGCGGCTTGCCATGCCGACCTCTGCCCATGCACCCCAATCAATTGCCATGGTTTTCATAGCAGGGTATTGGCGGCGCATCGCCGAAGCGTATTTGCACAGCAGATCGTTGACTGCACTATAGTCAGTCTGCCCGGCATTACCAAACCGCCCGGCAACCGATGAGAAGAAAACGGTCGCTTTCGGCAGACTATTTCGCGCTTCTAAAGCCTTGAAAATGTGGAAGAAACCATCCGCTTTGACGGAAAACACCTTGCGAAATTCATCGAAAGATTTATCTTCCAGCTTATGGCTGTGCTCTACACCTGCCGCGTGCAGAAATACATCCACCCGACCTTGCGATTGGATTATCTTATCCATCGCCTGGTTGACCATCGAAGCATTGGTCACATCGCAGCAAATATAGTGCGCCTTGGCGCCAAATTTCTCGACCTGGCTGAGGGTCTCCAGAACTGCGGAAGCCCGTTCAAGCGCCACCAGTTTGCGTTCCACCAAGACAGGCGTTACTTTCAAACCTTCGGTAACCAGGCGATGCGCTAATTTCTGTTTAAGGACATCCCGATCCGTTTTGAGGAGATCAAGATCAGGGTCACCTGGCTTGGGTAGATGCGTGCGTCCCAATAAATAGAAGGTGCCAGAGGTGGCTGCTGCAAGCTCAGCAATAATCGGAGCAATGATACCCGCACCACCACCGCTGACCAGGAATACATTTCCAGAGGTAAGGATAGAGTCAGGAATGTTGTCGGCGGAATCAACGACCGGTTTATTGACCAGAGCGATTCCAAATCGCAGATTGTTTTTCCAGCCGACCTCTACCACACCTGAATCCGCAAGTGTCTCCTTGAACAGGCAGTCAGCGATAAAAGCCGGTGAGGCACCGTCTGACGTTGTTGAGAAATCGACCACCTTAACCAAAGATTCAGGGCGTTCCCAGGCGAATGCTTTGGCGAAACCACTGACAGCCCCGCCTTCGGGAGCACGGGCAGGCTCGACGCCATAACCATGCATGCCACCCATGCGGGTCGCACATACAAGGAACGGCTTGCCTGGTAAGGTCTTCATGAGGGTGAACAATACATTGAGACGGACTTCAAAAGCGTTCTGCCAGGTCTCGTAATCCAAGGATGATAAAGCGGGGATGGCATCCAAGGCAGGTAAGAAATAAACACCCTGGAAATTCCCTTCAGTCAACAATTCCTGGAGTGAGCCGGCTAACCCAGCGTCTGGCTGAAGCACTGCCACCTTTATCTTACGCCCGCGTAATTTGCGGGCAAGGGTCTTTGCCACTTCACCCTGGTCACTGACAACCAGAACACGGCTATTCTCATCCAGATTCACACCGGTCGGTTGGCACAAATCCAGACGCGGTCTCAGCACCACGGAGGGCACCTGGCGTTGGATTCCACCTTTCTCAACCTGTTTTGTTTCAACGGCAAGGTCGAGCGCTTCTTCGTCCATTGGCACACTCGCGGCTGATTGGACTTCAGATCCTGCTGGTACACTCATTCCTGCTGCTTGAGCCTGATTCGTTTCGGCTAACGCGGTCTGCATAAATCCTACGACCTTCAACAAAGTATTGTATTCCGAGAGGCGTAAATCTTCGCGGCGTGGAATATTATAATGGGTACGGATCGTGGCGAAAAGTTCCGCCTGTTTGATCGTGTCAATGCCTAAATCTGCTTCCAGGTCCAAGTCCAGGTCTAACATTTCAACCGGGTAGCCGGTTTTTTCACTGACCGTGGCAAGCACAAAGGTCTTGATGGCTTCCTCGTCTGCGGAAACCGGGGTAGTAGTAGACTTCGCCACAACAACCGGTTTTTCAACCTCAGTTGGCGTGGGTTGGCTCGTCTCGGCTAACGCAGAGCGCATAAATCCAACGACTTTCAATAAAGTATTGTAATCGGAGAGGCGCAGATCTTCACGGCGCGGAATATTATAATGAGTCCGGATCGTAGCGAAGAGTTCCGCCTGTTTGATCGTGTCTACTCCCAAATCCGCTTCCAGATCCAAGTCCAGGTCTAACATTTCAACCGGGTAGCCGGTTTTCTCGCTGACCGTAGCAAGGACAAAATTCTTTATCTCTTCCTCGTCTGCGGAAACCTGCGTAACAACAGACTGCGCCACCACAACTGGTTTTTTGACTGCGGCTTGAACAACGGGAGCCGCTGTTGCTACAGGAGCCGTGCGAGAAGGAACGTCATGAACGGGTTGATCCGCCCAGGCGGTGGGAACCTGTCCAAAATCCCAGCTTGATTTCATTGGCGCGACCGCGGGCGGACCGGCATGGCGAATGCGCAGCGTGCGTTGAACAACTTCCAATTCTGCGCTTTTATAACCGGCAATCTGGGCAAGCCAATGGTCATAGGTTTCTTTGTTAATTCGTTCACCCGTGCCAGGCGTCTTGCGGAACAAGGTCATAGCGATCTGGGAGCCGAAGCCCGCCCCCAAACGGAGCGCGTATTGAGGAGAGTATTGACCACCCTGAGATAATTTGAGATCACCCAAATCCGGATCCGGCTCAAAACCGTCGTGGATATTGGCGATGGGCGGTACGATCCCATATTCTAACGATTTGACAGCGATGACATCTTCTACGCCGACCCCCATCGCATGACCGGTGAAACCTTTGGTGTTTGCGATAATGACTTCATTTGCATGATCGCCAAAGACATGCCGCAGGGCATGAATTTCGGCGGAAGCGCTGCCGCCGCGCGCTGGAGTATAGGTTTCATGTGAGATAAAAACGGTCTGGTGAGCGATGGCACTGCGATCGAGATCAAAGCGCCGTTCAGCCTGGCGAACCAATCGTTCCATCACTTCACCGACATGATTGACGTCCAGGCGGGTACCGTGATAGGCACTATTAGCAATTTGGGTCGAGAGCACCTCGCAGATGGCACGCATCCCGCGTTCCTGAACTGCATCTTGTGATTCAAATACCAGGGCAGCCGCGCCCATGCCCATAATCATCCCGTTGCGGCGTTTGTCAAAAGGTAAAATCGCCCGGCGGGGATCCCCTTCTGTCGTGGCAGCGCCGCTGGCGAGCATTCCCGGAGCGATCCAGTCCACCAGGTTTCCACCGGTTACATCATCACCGGCGATCACGACCACCCTGCGGCAACGTCCAGTGCGAATCCAATCTTCGGCGACGGAGCAGGCATGGGTGGTTGTGGCACAAGCCGCATTCACATGAGTATTGGGACCCCGCGCTCCGATATGCTCGGCAAATTGTGAATGTCCCATCGCCAGAACGCGGAAGACAAAGCGCCTGTCAAAGCTGTAATTCGCCTCAACAAGTCGGGCTACTAAAGCGGCAATCCGCTGGTCAATCGTATTTTGTACATCACCCTGCCCAGCCGGGATTAAAGCTTTTAAGTGTTTGAGTTCATCGATTTGATCGAGGAGATTTTTATATTCATAAAATCTTCTGGATTCTTCTGCCATGCGGTCCAAACCGGGGAAAGCCGAAGCGAAGATCACGCCGGTCTCATCTGCCAGGGCTTCCGGCAAACGCCAGCGATCGGGCAGCAGCGTTCCCTTGGAGGTACGTTTATATGCCATTACCAGAGGAATGCCCGCGTCGCGCAAGGCTTCGATACCAGAGGCGATCGCAAGCTGGGTTGAAATATCGGTTGCCTCCACCCGGTCAACAGGGATTCCAAATTCTCCTGCCGGATCAAATATGCCGTGCTGTCCAGCCAGTTTCAAGGTCTTTTCGCGGTCATTGATCAATTGCATTTCTGCGCCAGCATCGCTTTTGACCAGGCGGATGATGCGCTTTCCCAGCATGGTATC
>JBAXBF010000161.1:0-7033 GCA_037142095.1 Chloroflexota bacterium | reverse complement strand
GTGCCCCCTAAGTCAATTCCGATAACATGATCTTTCATAATCTATTGTCCTGGATAGTTTTTCGATATAACCGGAGATATTTTACCATAATTATATAAATAATATAATACAAACCTAACAGTTTATATCAAATGGAACGGATTTCTGTCAATAGGGTAATGAGCTTTTATGTGAAAATTGATCATTTTTACAAAGTGGTCATACGGTTACTTTAATCAAATATTCAGAGAAAATAATTTGACGTAATCATAAATATTATGTTAAACTTATCTGTATGAAAACAATCGCAATCGCAAATCATAAAGGTGGGGTAGGAAAAACCGCCACGTGTCATAATCTAAGCGCCATTTTGGCAAAAGAACATCATTTAAAAGTATTGATGGTGGATATTGATCCGCAGGCTTCCCTTACCCAAGCGTGTGGTATTAGCGAAACACAGCATAGTCTGGCAAATGTACTGGGAAGCGCAATTCCAGGAACTATGATGTTGAGTGAAATTATTATTGAACTGGGAGATGGGCTCTTTCTTGCTCCTTCTGACATCGATTTGACATTGACCGAATTGGGATTAACCAACCGGATGGGACGCGAGAATGTGCTTAAGAAAGCTTTAAGTACCGTTAAGAATGATTATGACCTGTGCTTGCTCGATTGTCCCCCCTCTTTGGGTTTGCTCTCGGTTAATGGTATTCTTGCATCAGATGCTATTATCACTCCCACGCAGCCCCAAACAGTAGACTTGCGCGGCTTATCTCTATTCTTAAATACGTTGGAACGGATCGAATCGGATATGAATATCAACCCTGAATTATTGGGAGTATTAATGACTTTTTATGATGATCGTTTGTTGCATCATAAACTTGCCGTTGAAGCACTTAAGAAAGCGAATCTGAAAATATTTCCGGTGCAGATTGGACGTAGTATTCGAGTGGCGGAGGCTGCCGCAGCCGGTGAACCTATGATCACATGGGAGCCAAACAATCCACAAGTTGATAAATACCGTCAGGTAACTAAAGTTATTTATGAGTGGTATCAAGAAAATAATCAATAAAGACGAGAATGTTTATTAGGAAGAATCTGGTTGTTCATAAAGCAAGAAATGCACTCTCCCAGATTCTCCTCCGGCGATGATAGTTGTGCCGTCCGGTGTAATGACACAAGAATGCATCTTACTATCAGAAGTAAAATTAACTAATAATCGTCCCTTTTCTACGTCCCACACTTTTATAGTTTGATCCTCAGATGCGGAAATAATCTGTTTTCCATCAGTTGTTGTTGCCAATCCACGTATGGCTCCCAAATGACCGCGCAAGATATTCGTACAATGCTCGCTCTCTATATCCCATAATCGAATTGTGCCATCATCTGAAGCGGAAATTATTTGCCTACCATCGGGTGAGAGTATAACCGCATTAACGCCACCTGTATGTCCACGTAACATTCCCACTTCGCGCCCAATTTTCCAGTCCCATATCTTGATTGTTTTATCTTGTGCGGCAGAGATAACTCGTTCGCCATCTTGTGTTGTTATCATGGCTCGCACCCAGCTTACTCGATCTTGAGGAGATCCAAGGCTTCCTAAATAACGACCGCTTTGCATTTCCCAAACTTTAAGGGAATGTCCATATGAACCGGTGATCAGCCAATGGCTATCTTGAGTTATAACGCCAGCATAAATCCATTCCGGGGCATTAAATTTAATGGATGCTGGTTTTCCACTTTCCGCTTCCCAAACGGTTATCCCATATCCCATTGCCACAATCTGTCGCTTATCAGGTGTGAGAGTGATATTGAGAATGGCATCCTTCGCAGCCGTAATTGAGGATAGTTCTTTCCCAATCTGAGATTCAGATCCAGGTAAAGAAAGGTGCGCCTTTCCGCTAATAAAACCTGAAATCATACTCCAAAATTTTAGTGTACCATCTGCTGATGCTGATATTGCTCGCCAACCGTCTGGCGCAAGTAAAATTTTATTGACGCTATTTGAGTGTCCATTAACAAGGGATAATTGTGTGTCACAGTTCAGACAAGCTTCTAATCCATATGAGATATCCCAAACTTTAATCGTATTATCTGCCGAAGCTGAGACAATTTGTCTGCCATTCGGTGTTACCAGTATCGTGTTGATCCCATCTGTATGACCTTGTAAAGTACGGAGTTCATTACCACTTATTAAGTCCCAAACTTTGATTTTCTTATCAGTTGAACCAGAAATAACCAATCGTCTATCTGGAATAAGCGCGACAGATCGAACATGAGACGTATGTCCTTTAAGAGTAAAGAGTTCCATACCACCGGTTTCCAAAATTTCGTTATCCGACTCTGGATTCAAATGCCAGATCTTTATCGTCTTATCCCCTGAAGATGAGACCATCCGTTGGCAGTCTGGGGTTATGGCAAATCCGGAGATACTGTTTGTATGGCCGCGTAACATATAAAGCAATTTTCCGTTTTCAATATCCCAAAACTTAAGGGAATAATCCTCGATCGAGCTTGAGATAATTTTTCGTCCATCCGGTGTCAATCCTAATATTGTAATAATCGATTGATGTCCACGGATTGTATAGAGATTCTTCCTGTTCTCAATATCCCATACGCGAATAGTTTTATCTGCCGATGCAGAAATAGCACGTTTACCATCAGGAGAAATGATAACTTTTTCAACACTATCCGTATGTCCTCGTAACGTTTCAAGATCTTGCCAATTTCCAAGATACTTCTGCGAAACTGAACCGATATCCCATATTTTTAAGGTATGATCACTGGATGCAGAAATGATTTGTTTATTATCTGGACAGATAGCCACTGCATTGACGTATCCAGCATGTCCCTGGAGTGTATCCAGTTCCTTTCCTGTCTGCAAGTCCCATATTTTTAAGGACTTATCCTGTGAAGCAGACACTATTCGTAACCCATCCTCGGTAATAGCGATCGAGTTGACTTTTTTGGAATGCCCTACAAGTGTAAATATTTCTGCACCCCTGTCCAGATCTCTAATCTTGATGGTTCCATCGTCCATTCCAGAAATGATCCGTTTACCGTCATGGCTCAAGGTGATCATCGTGATTTTGCTGGCGTATCCTGTCAGCGTTTGAATTAAGGCACCCCCGGGGGGGGTCAGTGTTGGTAAAAGGGGACATAACCAAGCGTCTGTGTGCAATGTTCGGATTTCGTTCAATAATGCTGCTGCGAATTCTCCGTATCGCTCATCCTTCTCAAAAGTTAATAAGCGTCCTACTAATTGACTTGCAAGTTGACTCTTGTCTCGATTTATTTCCGGCGCTATATACTGAAGTGTCGAACGGACAATACTCAACCATTGGGCGTGCCTTAATGTTTGTTCCTTCAAAAAGCTAGCTCGGTTGAGCATTCCAAGGATGGTTTTATAATCTTCAATAAGATCCGTGAACATTTCTGCTGAACATTTCGCCTGGATATAGGCGAAACTTGATACAAGTCGTTCGGCTTCCTCCAAATTTTGGGAGCCGAGCAGATAAGGCAAAAGGATAGTCAGAAGGTGTCGATCCCGTTTACCTGCTTGAAAGTCAAGCAATAACTTCTTAACAATTCGCCGCCGCCCAGACAATTCGTTTACCTGGTATCGATGTGCTTTCCCCGCTTTTCCGGAGAACCATTCCCATATGATACTATGTGAAAATTGATAAAATCCATCCCATTGTGGAAAAAATGGTTTCACTTTTTCCATAATTTCTTGGATATGTTCGATGCTTTGACCGAGATATTCTGAGATTTGTTTTTCCGATAAGGGTTCGAGTGCTGCACTCATAATATCAACGATTTGTCGCAGTGGTTCATAATCTGTGCGTGGGAATTTATTTTCAAAGAACGTCTGGATAAGGGTAAAAACATCATTGGGAAATGTCTCTGGACGTCTTAGGTCAATATACCCCAATTCAATAGCATATAAGGCTTGAACCGCATGGAAAAAATTTCCCATTGATTTTTTCACGACCAAAGAGATCGATTTCTGAGCATCCAAATCGTCTAATGGGATCCGAGTAGCGTAAGTATCTTCTTGAAGTTTATTCCTGAGATATTTGTATACATCTTCAAATCCTTGTTTCCCACTTAAATCAATGGTTGCTAGATTGGTCGATCCAAAACGATCAATTACCCTGGATCCTTTGATGGCAGTAAATATAAATTTCACCCAAGCTGGAAGTTGTTTTATGCCTGTACGTAACAATCCTAAGATATCATCTTCAGTATTTTCCAATTCTGAAACGTCGATGCTATCTACTAAAATCATAATTGGATGTGGATTACGTTCAAATGTCAATGGTTCCACAATCAAACGTCTGAAGAGAGTCTCTGGTTCGATTTGTGCAAAATAATCCTCAGATTCTTCTTGGTTCATGCTGAAGAGTGGCTGCATTTCGAGCGCGTGCCTGTAGTCATCCAATTGGGATGCGAGCTGTGCAGCGATAGTGCGAATAAACCGTATGGGCGCTAAGGTATCCAGCCATCGAACAGAACAGATATGATATGCCATCACTATGGGGTTTTTTTTGACTAATTGTGCAATAATAGATGATTTTCCGATTCCAGGATTACCCGTTATAAATAATACTCGGCTTTTCTCATTTCGAGACCATCTATTGATTTGTTCAAATAACCAATCTCGTCCAGTAAAATCCTTGGTTAAAAAGACCGCTTGCGCCCCAAAATCAAATGGTTGAAGGCGGGCAAATATCGGATCATAATCGCTTTTGAGGAGGAGATTATCTTCTAATGCTTCAACCAATTGATCAAAAGATTGTTGGTATACCTCTTTTTCTTGCCAATTCCGAAAATCAATCCATCCTTGTCGAAAAATTAATAAGGGCAAATGACATTCTTCTACCATAAGAAAGATTATTTTACACGTCAATCGCCTTGCTTCTTGAATAGTTTCAAGGTAAATACCATCTGGGCGTATCACTGATTGAGGTGTCAGCAACATGATAAGAATGTCATCAGGTTGGCTGGGGAGAATATCCCCTGAAACTTTGTATCCCATTTGATTAAGATCCCGCCGCAAGCGAAGAGCTAAATTTTGTGTTTTAGCATCTGTTTTCAAGAACCATAATGTTACTTTTTTAGAAGACGGATTGTCTGTGGCTCCATTTTTTTCAATTAATCCAGAATCGTCTGGTCTGCTCCGGTCTACCTTTTCATGTGGCAGAAATCTATTACTCCGCTCTGGGTTAATATCTTCGTTTGTAGAGATACTCCGATCCAGGTTTCCTCTTTCAGGAGGTTCTGTGCGTTTGTGAATATCTTCTCTGCCGGTTTGCCTTATATTGCTTTCATTTTGCGGAAGTTGTGGTTTTTCTGGAATCTCTACATTCCCTACTCTATTAATTGGAGCTGTTACGGTGGTCGGGGGAGTATTCCGTTGGATTTCTCTTACTCTTGGCTGAACAGTATTCGTAGATAAAGGAATCTCATTGGCAATTTGTTCACTTACAAATTTCCCTGCTTCTTTCTCTTGTGCTGTGGTTGAAGGACCGATATATATTAATCCAACTCCCTTCTTATCTTCTGCCAGGTCATTGAAGATTAAATCCTCGCGAACTTGTTCAAAAAGAGCGACATCTCCTTCCAAAACTTGAATCATGTCACTGTTTTTGGATTTTCCCTCATTTCGAAGGATTATTAATATCTTTCTCCTGGCTTCTTCAAAATTCATAAGTGTCCCTTATCAATTTTTGCTTGGCGATTAAAGGTGTTCCATGCCAACGTATGATGCCAACTTCGGTTTGTCTTTTCTTTTGCTTCAGTAATATGTTTTAACCAAGTCGCTTCAGCATGTCTTGCTTCTGTAAAGCATTGTGTACTGAATTTAAGGCGTTCTGCTAGAGCTTGAGTAGAATGATTCAATGCTTCAAATATAAAGCGTCTTTCAAGCTCGTCCCTGTCTTTTTGGTATAGTTTGATTAATTCCCCATAATTACGCATAGTCGCACGGTGTAATGCTTCATGTTTCCAAAACAACGATGTCTGATCATAATTTCCCCCAGGTTGTGTGCCTGTAGAGGGTAAATTGGTATTAAACCAGACAGGTTTGAAAATACTGGTGCATGGGGCTGCTGTCGCTGTGAAGAAATGAGTCGGGTTTTGAGGATGTAAATGAGAAACCATGGAGCCCGTTGTTTGGCTCACTCGAATAGGTCCAAAGCCGGCGTGCATACATACTGTTGCGCCAGTAATTCCCTTGTCAGGTCCCCATCCATCTTTATTGTTTTCTCCATGATCCCGTAAGGTATTCATTACATCAGCAATTGTAATATTGCCTTTATTTGCTTCCAGTAAATTTCTGGTCCGACAACGGCGGGATGCGCCGTAAGAAAAAGTGGAATATGTAAAATCAGAGAAACAACGAGAAAAATTAAAATCTTCCCGGTTTTTGCACCAACCTTTTTCGATGGCGAAATCTACAACGCCAGGAGATGTAATATCCCATTCTTTCTCGATCGAATAACTGTTTGAAATGGTGTAGATGTCTTTTACTTGCTTGGCTACCCAATGACGGTCTGCGGTTTCCAATACCCAGGCATCATAAGCGTCAGCAATCAGGAAACTATTGTAATAATAAAACTTATGCTGAAAACCGCAATTTCCTCCTTGTCCGTATGTGGCTAATAGGTCAGTGATAACAGTGACTGCTGCGCGGGCAGTAGTGGAACGTTCAAGCGCAAGACGGAGAAAATCCATTCCAATCAAACCATCTTCTTTTTGATATGGAATACGTGCAAAAACTGCTTCATTGCCAATAGCTACGCCATGCTCATTAACGCCCATTTCCGCTCCCCAAATCCAGAATGGTTTTGCCAATAGTACGGCGAAGGTATGTGACACCTGCGGAATTTCAATGTATGTGCATTTTAAACTACTTCCGCTAAGGTGATCTGATGCTGGTATGCTCAATAAGTGGTGAGCTTCATTAGGGTCGCGATCTGAATTTTTCCCGAATAAAGTAGTCTTATCTGATGTGGCTTCCGGCAAAATAACGATCGTATCGCACATATCC
>JBAXBF010000160.1:0-7120 GCA_037142095.1 Chloroflexota bacterium | reverse complement strand
TCTGCATGGCAGCCATTACCGCAATGGAATGGTGCAGGAGAGTCATTAACCGTTATTCAACCTCAAACAGTTGAGCAAATTACTGGTTTATTTGCAGTGGATGGTTTGCCTATTTGGCAAATTGTGGCAGGAGCGCAATGGGAAGCCCCCCAAAACAAACCCCACCTTACCTGGTATCTGGCAGGAACTCTGCCTGGAAATGAACCGGCTCTGGCGTTAAGTCTTGTCCTCGAAGAGGATAATCCAGAACAGGCGGTCAGCATCGGGCAAGCCATCCTCAAGGCTGCCCTGGAGTCGTATCGTTAATATCTTTCGGAAAGTGATGCGTATTGGCGGGGGTGGATCACCCACCAACGGATCCAATATAGCGCCGCCAGTATGACCAAAGGGAATGGAATGTTTACCGGTATCACCAGCAGTTTTTGGTAATCTCCCTTAACGCTCAAAAATGTCATTCCCCAAAAAACCGCCAGGATGATTACCATGATCCCAACCGAGACAAGCCTCCCTTTTTGCCCCAGGCGTTCTTCGAATAATGCCAGAATCAAGATCAAGGGGAGGAATAAAATCAGGTAATTGACCGGGTTGATGCGCAGCCCCAGCCAGTTTGCCGCAACGAGGGTTAAACAGCAAGTCCAGATAAACCAGAGGAAGTCATCGCTGCGCATGGAAGCCCGCCATTCGACCAATAAAACCAATCCAAGCGCGAGGGTTAATATCCAGGATAGGCGCTGTTCCCATATACCAGGCATCTGTGTAATCAACGGTGCGGGAAATTGTAACTTGCCGTTCTGGAAAAATAGATAGGCTTCACGCAAGGCTTGCACCCACCAGTCAGGCAGATAGATAAAACATAATGCCAGCAGGATAAACATCGAACTGAGAAACCAAATCGTGAACCGCCAGCGCCGCTTTGAGAAAGTCCATAAGAATACATAGAGACAAAATAGCCAGGTCAGCGTGGGTGTGATCGTGGCTAATGCCAGCAACATGGCGGCTAATTCATCGAAATTATTACGAAGTGCCGTGAGACTGGCTATGATGAAGAAAACGCTGAGGATGAGGGCGCTCCCGTCGGATAAGGGCTGCACGCTGCTGTACCAGAGTAAGCCAAAAAGGACATAGACTCCATATAGCCAATGGCTTGGATTCCATTCAATCAGGCGGGCGGTCATAATGATAATTAGCCCAAGCGCCAGTTCCAGGAGCGATAACCATAAAGCACATGCCAGGGTATAATCCGTGACCAGGCTGAACGGAGCAAAGATGATCACAGCATACAGCGGAAATAAAAAGAACTTTCCTTCGCTAGCGGGACGCGTCAATCGCTCTCCAGCAGCCGGTAGTGTTTGACTGTTCGGTGCAGGGTTGTAGGGGCTTTCCCCTTTAATGAAAGTCTGGGTTCCGGACCAGGGCTTCGAAAAGCCGCTGCCCAGTGGAAAACGTTGAATGAGATAAGCGTTTCCGGCGGTTAAACCCGTAAAGACAGCCAGAATGATGAGCGCAAGAATTTGCCAGGAATGGGATAGCCGCGTAAACAAAAGCCGACCTTAACCAAGGTATTCCCGCAATTTCCGGCGTATAGCCGGGTGACGCAGCCGGCTGAGCGCCTGCGCTTCGATTTGGCGCACGCGTTCGCGGGTAACACCCATCTTGCGTCCTACTTCTTCCAGTGTATATGCCTGTCCGTCCAATAAACCGTAGCGTAATTGCAGAATACGCACCTCGCGGGGTGGCAGATTGTTCAGCACTTTCTCTAAATGGTCGCGCAATAAATTGTATGTGGCTGATTCGTCAGGAGCGGGCATTTCTTCATCCTGGATGAAATCACCTAACACTGAATCCTCTTCATCATCGGTAGGCGTTTCCAAAGACAAAGGTCGCCGCGCCACTTGAATCATGTTTTCTACCTTTTGGGGACTAACCTCCAAGGCATTCGCTAATTCTTCCACTACGGGGTCACGCCCCAGACGCTGGGTCAATTGGTGTTGAACGCGCAGAAGCTTGTTAATCTGATCTCCCATGTGGACAGGCACACGGATGGTGCGCCCTTGATCGGCGATGGCGCGCGTAACAGCCTGGCGGATCCACCAGGTGGCGTACGTGGAGAATTTATGACCGCGCCGGTAATCGAATTTTTTAGCCGCCCGAATTAATCCGATATTGCCTTCTTGAATTAAATCGAGGAAAGGCACCCCGCGCCCCATATATTTTTTAGCGACGCTGATGACCAAACGTGAGTTTGCCGTAATGAGTTGTTCGCGGGCTGTCCAGCCGTCTTCGATAAAGCCGCACAGTTCATCGCGTTTATCCGTATGTACGCTGCCGATGGCAAGGTCTTCGCGTGCCTTCCGTCCGCGTTCGATGCGCATAGCTAAATCTACTTCTTCTCGGGCATTGAGGAGTGGGACGCGTCCCACTTCCTTGAGATATAGTCCTATGGTGTCGTCCGTATCAATGTTTGCCAGATAATTGTCATCCACGATCAATTCTTTGCGTATCCCGTCTTCAACCTCTTCAACTTCACCCATCAGCTCTGCCTCGCTTGGTCCATGTTCGCTGATTTCAGAGGCATCATCTACGTAAGGAATACCGGCGCTCATTAAAGCGGCGAACGCCTCTTCCAATTGATCGACATCCTGCTCTGCCTCCGGGAAGAGACGCATAATATCATCGACGGTTACATACGATTTCCTGCGCCCCAAATCGATCAGACTGGCGATCGCGGAACGCCCATCTTCATGCTCTTCGAGGGCAGGTACTAGGTCCGATAAAACATCGTTATTCATCATAATTAAAACTGATCGTCCTTTAATTTAAGGGATAATTCCAAAAAAATAAAAGCACGGCTACCGAAAATAGCAGTGCTATATAATAAATCCACACTAAACTATACAAAAAAAAGGGTCATAAAGTCAAGCATGAATGCCTTTTCTAATAAAACATTAATCTTAAGTTTCCAAAATATTTGAATCTACCACGAGAAGCTTACAATTATAGAAAACCGTAAGTAAACGCAATCAAATGCTTGACTTAAAAGATAAAAGTAAAGTAGAATCGAAAGGGATTTTTTTTCGCGCAAGGAGATATTCATTGATTTATTCCTAAGGTGTTGTTATAGGCTGATCTTTTTGCGCTTATTCATAAGGGTTTTTTCCCTTCTAATATTCAATTACTAATTATTTTTTACGGAGGATTACTTTAATTATGTTTGTCATGCACGGGGTTCATCCATTCGAGCAGGTAATGATTTTCATTGTCTTTGCTATTGCGTTTATCGCTCTGGGCTACGCGTATTTGCTTGCGCGCCAGACCTTCGCAGCAGAAAAAGGCACTGATTCGATGCAGCGTATCTGGGGCTTTATTAAAGACGGCGCCAATGCTTATTTGCGCACCCAATTACGCACGATTGTTATTTTAATTGCTGTTTTGGCAGTTGCCATGTTTGCCAGTGTATATCTGGTGAAGCCGACTGGCGAGGCGAATGAATTGTTCTGCCAGGCTAATGTTAATCAGGCGTATGCTAAGACGATTGCAGATAAGACTGGCATGCCTGAAGCAGACGTTCTTAAAAGTTTGGAGACCCAGACTGCCAAGCAGATTGCCACAGACAAAGGATTCGCCGCTTTCAATCCAGAGCGCACCGCTTCTGGCGTTGACTGCCAGGCAGCCGTCATCTGGATTGCGATTGGACGCGCCTTGGCGTTTGTCATGGGTGCTAGCTTCTCCGCAATGGTCGGATTCATCGGTATGAACATGGCGGTTCAAGGTAACGTACGTGTGGCAGCCGCCTCGCGTGTATCTTTCAAGAAGGCACTGACCATCGCTTATCGCTCTGGCACCATCACCGGTATGTTAACCGATGGCTTGGGCTTATTCGGCGGTACCATGATCTTTATTATCTTTGGTAAAGCCGCTCCCGACGTTCTCCTCGGCTTCGGCTTCGGTGGTACCCTGCTGGCGCTCTTCATGCGTGTCGGTGGTGGTATTTATACGAAAGCGGCGGATGTCGGCGCTGACCTGGTAGGTAAGGTCGAGGCTGGCATGGAAGAAGACGATCCCCGAAATGCAGCCGTCATCGCTGACCTGGTTGGCGATAATGTCGGAGACTGCGCTGGTATGGCAGCCGACATCTTTGAATCTTATGAGGTTACCATCGTTTCCAGTTTGATCCTTGGTTTGGCGCTCACAGCCCTCACCGGACAGCTCTACTGGATCGTTCTGCCGCTCTTAGTGCGCGGTATTGGTGTGATCTCCTCAATTTTTGGTACATACGCTGTTTCTCTATGGCGTGTCGATGACGCAGAAGAAGCCATGTATCTCAGTTATGAGTTCTCCAGCGCCATTACCATCACTTGTACCTTCTTACTGTCTGTGTTCTATGCGGGTCAGGTCGATCCCAGCGGCGGTTTGCTTGGTCATCTCTCCATCGGTGCTTTAGTTTCCGTTGGTGTGGCATTGGCGGTCGTCTTTAACCCACTGACTTCTTATGCAACCTCGGCGAAAAGCAAACGCGTCCAGAACATCGCCCGCGCTACCTCGTTTGGTCCGGCATTGGTTATCCTTGAAGGTCTTTCCCTGGGTTACCTCTCCAGTGTCTGGTCGATCATCGTCATCGTGCTTGCCATTTCTTCCTCCATTCTCGTTTATACGATGAAGATGCCGGCTGAAGCATATTTGCCTATTATCGTCGTTGCGGTCCTCATCGCGATTTTCTTTGCCATCCGCGGTATTATGACCAAGAAAATCACCAAAATGGCATCGGGCATGTTCTACGGGATGTGGACGATCGTCTTCGCTTTGTTCCTGATCGCTATGCGTGGCGAAGGACTTGGCGCTTCTGGTGAGATAACCAACAGCACTTTCACTTTCATCCTCTTCGGTGTAACTTTGATCGGTGTCGGTATGCTTTCACACACCGGCAATAATGTCAGCATGGATACCTTTGGTCCCATCGCAGACAACGCCAACGGGATAGCAGAATTATCCGGGCAGGATTTCACTCCTGAAGCACGCCAGATTTTGGCAGACCTGGATGCGGCTGGCAACACAACTAAAGCCATCACCAAGGGTGTGGCAATCGGTTCCGCGGTGATCGCTGCGGTTTCCTTGTTCGGCTCTTTCTTTACCGATATCGAACGGGTCATTCCGGTGGAGCAGGCGGCTACCTTCCAGCGCATCGTCAACCTGGCAGATCCGAAAGTATTTGTCGGTTTGTTGCTTGGTGGAGCTCTACCCATGTTGTTTGGCGGTTTGTTGATCAAAGCGGTCAATCGTGCTGCCGGTTACATTATGGCAGAAGTACGCCGCCAATTACGTATTCCTGAAATCATGAATGGTACCCAGACACCGGATTACGGTCATGCGGTTGCCATTTCTACCCGGGCTGCCCAGACGGAACTTATCCCGTTGGGTTTGATCGCCATCCTTTCCCCCATCGCCGTTGGTCTGCTACTCAAAGAACAGGCATTAGGCGGCTTCCTGGCAGGCGTGATCTTGGTCGGTCAATTACAGGCGGTCTTCATGGCGAATGCCGGTGGTGCCTGGGACAATGCCAAGAAATACGTTGAAGACGGTCATTATGGCGGCAAGCGCAGTGAGAACCACAAAGCCAGTGTCGTCGGTGATACCGTCGGCGATCCTCTCAAGGATACGGCTGGTCCTGCCCTGAATCCGATGATCAAGGTGATGAACCTGGTCTCGCTTATCATGGCGCCAATCGTCGTTCAGGTTCAAGGCCTCAGTGCCGGCGTGATCATCGCGGTTGTCATCGCCGTAGTTTTGATTGTTTGGGCGGTTCGGCGCAGTGATCGCGAAGAAGAACCGATGGAAGCTCCTAACGCTGCCAACTAAATAACTATTTTCGCAATTCGATTGTAATAACATTATATAAATAGAAAGAAGGGACACGGCGTGTCCCTTCTTTTGTATGAAGCCCATCTCAAAACTAATCAAAATTGGCTATGAACAATAACCAAAAATCCGTTAAAATAGAAGTGGATATAAAAAATTTTAGGCACGGTATTTGCAACCGAAAAGGTAGTTATTCTTGATTTAGGATGCCTGAAAAATCCTGGAGGAGCAAAAATATGACAGACATTGCTTTACGCGATTATGGTTATGAAGTTGAGGCAATGATTGACGATAGAGCCGCCCAAGAGGCAATTGCTCACAGTCTCTACATTCTTAATTATTTCCCCAAAAATGTTGATCTCTATCGTATGTTAGGTAATGCCTTCATCGAGAACAACCAATTTTCAGAGGCGATCGATATAATGCGCCGTCTGCTTTCCGCTGTACCGGATAATATTGATGCCCATCGCGGCATAAGCACTGCTTATCAAAAAGTGGGTAATCTGGATGCCGCCATCTGGCATATGAAGCGTGCGTTTGAATTACAACCATCCAATAAAGAGATTCAAGAAAAACTACGCCAACTATATGAGACGCGTGATGGTGAAGTCCCTAAAATTCGCCTGACCCGCGCAGCGCTGGCGCGTATGTACACCCTGAGTGACCAGAATGAGCAAGCCATCGCCGAAATCCGCAGTGCTCTCTTCGAAGACCCGAACCGTCTTGATCTTCAGGTATTGCTTGCCCAAATATACCAGCGGCTTGGAAAAATGAGCGATTCTGCGGATACCTGTATAGAGGTCTTGAAAAAACTTCCTGAAAGTCTGGAGGCAAACTGTATCTTGGCTCAAATTCTGGAACAGTCTGGACAGAAGGAAGAAGCGCTTATCCATTGGCAGCGGGTTAAAGAGCTTGATCCCTACGATAAACGCCTTCCTGCATCCATTTCCGGGGTCGGTCCCTCGGCTGACCTGAATTCCCTGTCATTGTTTGAAGGGCTGCCTGAAGTGATGACCGGGATTGTTTCCCAACCTGATTGGTCGAACATGTTAGGTATCGAACCCAGTCCTTTGGTTTCTGCGGAGGAGAAAGTTGTTCGTTGGCAGGCTCCCATCCAAGAAGTGATCGTTGAAAACCAGGATGAAACACCCTTATCAGTCGAAGAACCCGAAATGTTAGCCTGGCTGCAGGAGACACCTCCCGGCGCCAGTGATACCGTTGGAAATTGGCTGGCAGAGCAGACTCCCGCGCATGGCAGTGGTAGTGC
>JBAXBF010000159.1:0-7156 GCA_037142095.1 Chloroflexota bacterium | reverse complement strand
AAATCATCATTTTGTTGATGACATTATATTCCCCTTATGCTATCATCAAACGTAATAGGGTAATCGTATATAACCTAATCTCACCCATTTGAATGTTAACAGCACCTTAAACAACTTGCAAAGTAATGAAGGAAACAAAAATATTCACCACCAACTCTTGCCCCCAAAGGAATCATTACTCTCAACATCCAAGCCTCATTACTCACATCATCGCACAAGGGGACCGATCACCATCATAATACGATTACCCTAATTTTTTATCGAGTAAAACAATCGCAAATCAAAATAAAGGCATTAAAAACTAAAATCACTATGAGAGCAGAATATAAAATAACAACATTTTTTTATATCCTAGCAAGATGGAGCTTTCTGACGATATATGTATTGGCTTCCTTTGGAATAGCAGGTTTCCGGGCTTATGAAATGGGGGATGATATTCCGGTACCCTTATCTGAAAAGGATGAATTTCCGGGTCCGCAACAGGTTGCTGTTCATAACATACTGAAGGATCCATCCAGGTCTGGTTTGATGATGCCCAGCGCCAGTAATTTTGAAAAGGTGAGTTCATCTATCTCCGCCGCGCTCAATCGTGTCAATGTTATGCAGGATGGTCAGGTGGACATTGACTCAACGGATTTGGATGAAAACTATGATAATTTTACCCCCAGTAAATATGAGGCTGTCTTAAACGGGGAAAGACATTATAAGTATCTGAAATTTGAGAAAACTTGGTATCACGATCAACCAAGAATAAAAGCGGTCGTCAACATTCCCGATTCTAACGATGGGCACTACGCCCAAGAATATATTAAGCTGGTGTTAAATACGCTGAGCAATGAGTATAAAATTGATACTTCAAATGTTAGCTCGAAGGAGATTAACCTTATTGCCCGCGATGTGAGTGAGTTAGGGCGATTTACGTGCATCAAATTCCTGAGGCTGGTCTGGGCAATCTTCAGTGATGGCGAAAATGATACGAAAGGATTGTTCCCGCAAGTCTACCAGATGCAAGTGGTGGATGCAGGGGAACTGGGAAATACAGTCGAAGGCGGAATAGACATCTTCGCCCAAAACCAGGTGGAAGTTGTCAGAGCCTCTCAGGTATCCTTTGCGAATATCAGTAATTCCTCCCCTGAAAAACGGGTGAATCTGTTTGATAATAAAGTGGTTGTTTTCTTCCGTCCAACGGATAAACGAACCGCGGGAGTGGATAATGGGCATGTGGGCGTAGGAAAACTGCTAGCCAGTTATGATTCCTCTGGTGTGGTCAATGGTTTTACGATTTCATTTGTAGAGGTGAATGGTTTCACCGGACAGTCCCACTATCGAGACCAGATGGATTTGAATGATTTCCGCTCGCATCTCTATTTTAACAAGTCATCCAACAGCCCGATCGTAAATAAGACCATAGGATGGTTCATTAATCGTTAGGGATTTATTCAATATTATTTTTTATTTATTCTTGGGCAGCCCTTTCTTTTATTTGGGCAACTGGAAGCGGCTTACTACTTCCTGCAGGGCGGTAGCCATCTTCGCCAGGGCATTAGCTGAGAAGGTCGTCCCCTCAACCTGGGCGCTCATTTCCTCGATGGAGGCGGAGACTTCTTCGGTTGCAGCGCTGTTTTGCTGGCTGACACTGGCGATATTCTCGATCATAGTGGCAACCTGATTGGCACTGCTCGTCATCTCATCCGCCGCAGCGGTGTTCTCCTCTACGATGGCGGAGGTGCTGTCCAGTTTTTCGATCACCTGGTCGTTTAATGCTGCAATCTGATGTGCGGCTGCCGTGTTCGTCTGAGCCACTTCCTGGACTCCATCCAGCCGTTCCACCACCACCTGTTTTAAAGATTCCATCTCTTCCGTACGTCCTTTGTTATCTTCCGCAATATGAAGGGCTCCCTGCACTGCCTGCTCAAGTGCAAGACGGGATTCATCCATCTCCTCAATTGCGCGGCGGATGGTTTTCACACCTTCGGCAGATGCACTTGTCCTATTCACGATTGCAGCAAAGGCTGTCTTGGCTTGCTCGGTGAATTCAACTGCGGCGTTTACATCCATGCCGGCTTGCTGCATCGCTGAAACCGCGTCGCTTGCTCCTTGCTGAACGGTCATTACCAGCTTGCTGATTTCGCCGGTCGCCAACGCCGATTTTTCTGCCAATCTGCGCACTTCATCCGCCACGACGGCAAAACCGCGCCCATGTTCCCCGGCGCGGGCTGCCTCTATGGCGGCGTTCAACGCCAATAAATTCGTCTGGCTGGCGATCTCATCAATCGTTTTGATAATCATCCCGATTTGCCCCGTGCGCTGCCCCAATTGGCTGACCCGTTCCGCCAGCATATCGGTGGTGGAACGCACTTTTTCCATCCCATTGGCTGTCTGGATTACTACCGTAGAGCCGTCTTTAGCCGCTTTTTCGGCTTCTTCCACCTGCGTACTCACCTGACCGACAGATGAATTGACGCGTCCGATGGCTTGCGACAAATCCGATCCAGCCATGCTTGCTTCTCCCAGCCCTAATGACTGTGCCAGCGTTCCTTGATTCACCGCCGATACAGCTTGCGAGAGACTTTCCAGTGCGCTGCGATTGTCGGCGACGGCTTCCACCTGGCGCTGTGCTCCCTGTTGAATGGCTTTAATCAAACCCGATAACTGCAAAATTACCTGCGAGGTTTCATTGAGTGCCAGGGCTTGCTCCTGCGCCCCGCGCGCAACCCCATCGATGGAACGGGTAAGCTGGTCGATCGAAACAGCCGTTTTCATCACACTTTCTGATGTCTGGGCGGTCCCTTGCGCTACCTGCTGCATCGTTGTGGCGATCTGGTTTGTAGCTTCCTCAGTCTGGTTGGAAACCTGGAGGAGTTGTTGCGACGCTTGCTCGAGTTCAGTCGAATTTTTTGTTATCAACCCAATATCATGCTTAAGCTGGGCGATCATCTCTGCAAATGCCTGTCCCAGTTCATCATTGGATGATTTGATGGTGACGGATTCACTCAAGTCACCCTGGGCGATCACGCGCGCCAGGCGTGCCATTTCGCGTTGGTAGGCGATGACCTCCCCCAAGCCAGCCGATAATTGACCGATTTCATTTTCATTATCGTAATGGTATTCATTTTGAAGATTACCGGTCGCCAGAAGATTAACCGTCTCGGTAAGCTTTCGAACGGGAACTGCCACACTTTGATAGAGGATGTACAAAATCCATAAGGTAAAAACGATCCCAGGACCCCATATTAATAAGATATTTAATGGACTCACTCCGACCTGACTCAGGATAAACACCAGCTCACAGTCAACCACCACTATTCCCAAAAGGAGCGCAGATAACGTGAGGGTGATACCGTGTCCGGCAATGATGCGCATTACCAACTGAACAAGAAGGGCAGCGCCGATTAATAAGCCAAACATCACTAAACTGTTCTGAACAATGGGATTCATATTTCACCTCGAAACAGTGATCAAAAACTAACCTTGCAAGTTAAAGGTATTATATCACTATTATTTATGAGTTGAGCGTTCGATGTGATCCGGTTGCTTTAGAAGATCAGAATAGGTGTGAGAAGATTTGATCGATAAAAATATAACCATAACTTATTGTTTTACGGGTACAAATTACAATGATATTACCTTAAAATAGTTAGATTATTTATTATATTAACTTGACAATGTATAAAAATATGTCATAATATATTTGACTACCAGTTGGAAATATTATTTGCATTCCTCTGTTCTCTAATCTAACCGATTTGAGCTTCATTTATAGAAAGGAAGGAGCCATGTTTGTTAAATAAGGTTACCTTGACTTATTCCCCGCTCAACTTGCTGAATACTTTTACCAACCTCGACGGGATCGTGATTCAATAGGCTCAACGATCCCAGCGTGAAAAGGTGCGCAGGTTTTATTGTTTTGTCCTGCGCATCTTTTATTTTAATCAAGCTTACCAAGTACCTATTCTCTTTTTCGAAAGGCTAATCCCAAGCCCACGCCAATCAAGCCTGGGACACCCAGGGCATAGAGGAAGATATCCTGCCAGAAGCGCACCGGGAAAAGACGGATGAGCGTGTCGGAATAGAGGAAAGTCCAGCTTCCCTGGGCAAAAAATAGATCATGGAAGGTGACGAATACCATCCCAAACGACAGCAGGCTGAGCACGACCACCGTGCCGCACAGAAAGGCGGTTATCCAGCCGCCGCGCCCCAGAGCAAAGCGGTAAGCATTGCCCCAATTGCCAAAGGATGCTCCGATGCCCAGCAGTCCCAGAAGAAACAGGGCGTAACGCCATACATCCAACACCTTTTGGGTTACCAGCTTGACATCCTGCATGTGAGATAGTTCGCGGTCGTTGTAGAGGCGGTTACAGTCACCGCCTTCATAACTGGTCTGGCAGGATTCGGGCGGCGCTTGCACTCCCTCTGGAAAGCGCAGGTCACCCAGGTAGGATATGTCTGCATCGTTGACCAGATAATTGACTGCATAGCCAGCCCAGCGCAGCCGGTCTGGCTGGGTGAAGCCGTACGAGTCGGGCGGGAAACCCGCCATATTATATTCGACGTTCAGAAACCAGGGGAACAGCAGGATGCGCACCACTGAGAGGATGAGTACCACAGGCGTTACGAGGGTTACGATCCAGGCGAGATAAGGAGATAGTTTATTCATATTTATTGCCTCTGTAAGTTTTGGGTGCCGCCGGACAGCATGAAATTGAGGATCAGGCTGTGGGTGATCCATTCGATGGGGGCGCGGTCATCGGTCATGACCAACCCGTTCTGGGGTGTGGGGCGGCGGTTCAGCATGGCAACCCGCATGGTCTCTAAGAGCAGCGGGTGGACGGTTTGATCTTTGGAGAGAAGCACGTAATTATTATACAGGTTGACCCAGTCGGTGGGTTTAACGCTGGCATAGACGATGGAGTTGAAGGTGTTCGGCAGATCGATTACGAACACGCTGGGGAATACAGGCTGCAAGGTGCCGGTCAGGGCGTCGATCAGGCGCCGGTCGTTGGGGGCGCGCCCGACGTTGATTGCCAGCACACCGTCTTCATCCAGATGATCGTGCAGTTCTTGAAAAAATTCACGCGTGGTCAGATGCCAGGGGATATAGGGCGGCCGGTAAGCGTCCACACAGATTAACGAATAGGTCTGCTTACTGTGGGCGATACCCCAGCGCCCATCCTGTGCCATGGCTTTCAGGTTGGGCTGCGTCATCTCGAAAAACTGCTGCCCGACGGCGATAATCTTGGGGTCAAGCTCAAAACCGTCGATGGGAACTGCCCCGAAGACGGCTGTCGCCTGGCGGGCTGTGGTTCCGGCTGCCAGCCCGATGATAGCGATCCGCTTGACCTGCTCGAGCCTGTATGGTGCATTATTAAAGAACGGCGCTGCCAGAAACTGCTCCCAGGGACCGGCGTAGAATAACTTGTTGGGATTATATTCGGAATGGATGCCCTGCCCCTCGTTCAGGCGCAGGTAACGCGACTCACCACGCTGCAGGACTTGTATGTAATTATAGGAAGACTCGGTCTCGTAAATCTGCCCGGCGGTGGTTTTGTAAGGCATACCGACGAAGAGCCATCCCAGCACGAACAACACCACCGGCATCCAGATCAGGCGCAGGGCTGCCCGCCAGCCGGAGGAGAGTACCAGTCCGATCAGCGCCACCCCCAGAAGCATGCTGCTAAAGATCAGGAAAGTGGCACGCGTTCCCAGCCATGGGATGAAGAGCAGCACCGGTAGAAATGTCCCCACAAAGGATCCCAAAGTGGAGATGGCGTAGATTTTACCTGCTATGCTGCCGGTGTGCTCACGTTCGCTGACCGCCAGGCGGATGGCGAAAGGTGAGATCATCCCCAGCAGGGTGACTGGCACGCTGAAGAGTACCAGGACAGCCACGAAGGAGCCGAGCAGAATACCCATCTCCAGATTATCGAAGGCATTGGCGGCAGGGCGCAGGATCGGTCCAGAGAGCAAAGGAAAGGCGCCGGAGGTGAAAGCCCCCCATGCCAGGATGGTGTACATTGTTTTGTAATGAGGGGAACGGTCTGCCCAGCGCCCGCCGAGGAAATAACCGGCGGTGAGGTAGATGAGGATCAGCCCGATGATGGATGCCCACACCAGGCGGCTGTCGCCAAAATAAGGTCCCATCAAATGGGAGGCTGCCATTTCCAGTGCCAGGGTGGACATGCCGGAAACGAAAACAGTGAGATAGAGATAGCGGTTCATTAAGGTAAATTATAACAGGCTTCGCGATTCTGGCAGGTTTGCCTCGTTGGTTCGGGGTTCCTCGAAGCAGGATGGAAGACAAACACAAAGACACACTCCAAAATCACCTTCACAGAAAGATTAAGATTAGAAAGAAATTAATGAAAACCCTTGACATTTTATCCAGGATGTACTAAAATACCCTAGATGAGAGTCATATTAGAACCGGAGGCGATTTCAGAGGGAAATCTCGGATCAAAATGCCGGTAGCTATATGGCTAAGAATAAAACATTATGGTTTTACTAGGAGGTTTTTAATGAAAAAGATTTATGTAGTTGCAGTATTGTTGTTGGTTGCCATGTTTGTGTTGACCGCTGCGATCCCGAAGCCCGGTCCGTCGGTAGCGTTGGTTCTGAACAACAAAACCATTAACCAGACCGCATCGGTTGCGTTGAATGGTTTGACAAACTTCTACACCTATTACCTGACGGCAAAACCGTATGCCATCACCGTAAAGTATCCTGGAACTTGGCAGCGTTTGCCTTGGACTGGTGCAATCAAGGGTAATGATGTGACCTACTCAGTACGCGCTGACTTCTACGAAGCAGTTGTGTATGCCTGCGGCAATCCCGGAGCGAAGGGCGTCATGAATTTGACCCACAACGTTAAGTTGACCTTCCCGCTGTGCGACAAAGCCAAAGCCTCTAAGACAGGTGAGGGTTCAGCAGCCGGTGGTGTCAACCAGGGCGAGCCTACCCAGGAAAAGATTTCAACTTCTCGTATGTTCCCTGGTTATTGGGATCCTCAACATGCATGTTATTATGGTGACGGCGTAGTCGGTGGACTTGGAAATACCAAGGGTAACTCTATTCTTGGCACATTTAATTGTGCAACCACTCCAGCAAGTTTCGACGTCATCAAGGACAAGTATGTTGGTGACGGCTTCTCTGACGGCAC
>JBAXBF010000158.1:0-7311 GCA_037142095.1 Chloroflexota bacterium | reverse complement strand
TCAGCGTAGCCATCGTCGGTGTCCGTTTTTTCGGTATTGCCCGAGCTGTGTTCCGTTATTTGGAGAGGATTACCTCTCACCGCGTTACATTGGATATCCTGACCCGCATGCGGGTCTGGTTTTATCGCGAAGTTGAACCGCTCGCCCCTGCCCGACTGACTGAATACCGCAGCGGCGATCTACTAAGCCGTATCATCGCCGATATCAATTCTTTGGATAATTTTTATGTGCGCGTTTCCTATCCGCCGTTAGTAGCTGTATTCATCACTGTAGGGACGGCATTCTTCCTCTCCATCTTCGATGTTCGTCTGGCATATTGCCTGCTCTTCTTTATAATTCTAGCAGGTGTGGGAATGCCTGCCATCATGTTTTGGGTCAGCCGTGTGCCGGGCAGACAATTAAGCATTCAACGCGCGGAACTAAACGCAGTATTGATAGATGTCATTCAAGGAATACCAGACCTTCTGGTTTCAAATGCCGAGCAAAGCCAACTCAAGCGGTTGAAGATGATAAGCCAATCCTACGCGTCTACCCAAACACGCATGGCACATATCACCGGATGGCAAAATGCCCTGGAAATCTTTTTTAGCCTAATGGCAGTTTGGGTTGCGCTGGTCATTTCCATTCCCATCATCAGAGAAGGGCATCTTTCGGGTATTTATCTGGCAGTCATCATTATGGCAGTGCTTGCCAGTTTCGAGGTGGTTCATCCCCTGCCATTAGCAGCTCAATACTTGCAAACAAACATCGCTGCCGCACGTCGTCTACGTCAAATCGCAGACAGTAAACCAGAAATCAGCGATCCTCTTACTCCTTTCCCCTTACCGGATAAAATCGACCTGGAATTGAAGAATTTATCCTTTACATATCCAGGACAGAAAAACCGGGTTCTGGATAATATATCCATCTCTATTCCGCATGGAAAACGGGTTGCTCTGGTTGGGGCAAGCGGCGCGGGAAAATCCACTTTGGTTAATTTGTTGCTGCGATTCTGGGAATATCACGAAGGAGAAATTCTACTAGACAAAATTGACTTGCGAGTCTATGCGCAGTTTGATGTGCGCCGTATTTTTTCTGTGATTTCTCAAAAGACAGATCTCTACAATGATTCAGTGCGTGAAAATTTGCTGCTTGCCAGACCGAATGCACTCCAGTCAGAGATTGAAGATGTCTGCCGCCAAGCACAAATCCTGGATTTTATTCTAACCCTGCCAAACGGTTTTAATACAATCATTGGCGAAAGTGGTCTGCGCTTATCTGGCGGTGAACGCCAGCGACTGGCAATTGCCCGCGCCCTGCTCAAAAACGCCCCCGTCCTCATCCTTGATGAAGCCAGCGCAAATCTAGACACCATTACCGAGAGACAGGTTCTACAAGCTATTCAGGCTTTAATGACGGGACGTACAACCCTGATGATTACCCATCGACTGGTAGGATTGGAAAACATGGATGAGATAGTGGTGCTGCGGAATGGACAAGTAGCCGAACGCGGAACACACCAGGAATTGATTCATCACGACGGGTTGTATGCCCGCATGATTACAATCCAGAATCAAAACCTAAATATTGAATGACTGATGGTAATCTCAGGAATTTATAACACTTACAGAAATTTCAATTTCAAACCGCCGCGTCTCACCAGGCTGGATCATCCGCAATCGACCGGCGGTGCGCTCATAGCTGCGTCCAGCAACATAACTATTCGAGGGCTCCAAACCCATCAAATAGACCCCTTTCTCAAGTTTTTTCCACTGCACCAGATAGGGCAACGCTTCTTTCTTTTGGAGAATCGTCAGGGTCAATCCAGCATCCGGGCTGACAAGTTCAACCTTGGACCAGCCTTGTTCGTCTGGGGGAATGTCGTGGTAAAACGTTTGATCCAGATAAGTTTGGGCTGGGGGGATATAATGATTCCATTCTGCTATTCGTGCCGCAGACTCCTCATCATAAGGGATGATTTCATGCGGAACAGCCTGCAAATAACTATGTTCAGTCAGTAAAGGGAAGCCGGTATTAATATGGTACATAACCATCAAAGGACTCGGTTTATCTGCACGGTTCTCAACTGAGTCTTCGATACGTATGGTGTTTTGTCCCAGCACGGTTGAAATCCGCCGGTTTAGGGAGAGATATTCTCCATGCACGCGTACTTGCCGCATCTGACCTTCAATCCAGAAAATACACTCATCACCCTGCCAGGTTTCGCCATAATTCACTTTAGAAGCCGGAAGATGCGATAAACGCCCATGTAACCCAAAATCTTCCCCTTGATCGATTTGCGGATCTCCGAGAAATGTCAGCCCACAGCCCAGCATGAGACCGGACCCGAAGGTGTACAACCACCCCAATCCATGCGGCTCGTAAAAAGTGGGGTGGGCAAATCCGGCAGGTGACACATAAGCCAAGGGGATCCCGCAGAAGTCCGCCAAGCCAATATCCATGCCACGATCCAAGAGAACCGTATAGCGTAACCCCGCGCCGGAGCGCACTTCAGCGATGCGGTTGCTGCGTTCTTTGCTGTCTTTCAGTTCAGCCAGACGAATCCCGCCGGCTTGAGATAAATCTCCTACGTAAGAGAGAAGTTGCTGCTGAGTAAAGGAACGTCCAAAGAGCTGGGTCATATCATTATTACCAAACTTACAATCATTTGTCCTTGATCAGTTCTCTACGCATATTGCTTATACCATAATATTCGACACCGAATTTCCAATTACAGCAAGTCGTATAATTCTGATCCATCCCAGCAAAACCATCGGGTAAATCAGGAATTTCAAGCCGCTTTGCCCCAACCGCTGTTATGACAAGACCGTTATATGTTTTTGCCACGGCAGAGGCTCCTTCTTTGGGTAATAGAGCAAAATGCAAACCAGGAAACTGCTTTGATGTTACGCCACACAGATAAATGTGACGATATTTTAAAGGTTCTTCCAATTCAAATTTCGCTCCAATGGTCATATGGTTCGTAAATCGAGGATCATTTTCACCCAACAGTGACTGTTGACAATGGAAATGGGGGGAAAAACCATGGACATATCTCAACCAAAAAGATGAAAAACCTTTTATTTGATCGTCATCATCCGGAAACCGGCTTATAGTAAGAATGATGCTCAAGTCTGATTTTAATCTCCTTCGCCAATATGAGTTAAAGATGTATTGCTTTAATCGTAAAGTTATTGTCAACTGAGACGATATCATAAAACGGCGAACAATCCAGAAAGAGCATTCTAACATATTTACCACCAATCATAAACAGCATTTCTAAGACACAAAAAAAGCTTATGGATTGATTGCATAAATTCAATCAAATTTCTTTATATTCTTTCATTTTGTTGTATAATAAAATGATAAGTCTATTCATCGATTTTTTGGCATTCTGATCAGAGAATAATATCCAAAATATCATTTACGGACGGAGCACAACATGAAATTCATTCAGAAATTCAAAGTGTTTTCCTGTTTTTTTCAAAATTATCCCAAGCAAAGATGGATGGGGTTTACTAATCTATCCATATTCACGATTGCCATCCTTATTTTAGGGGCTCTGTCTCCAGTTGAGACGATCAGCCGGGCTGAGGAAGCGCAACCCAATCCTGTCATCATGCTACCTGCTACGATAGAAATCGAAGAGACGATTACAAACGTAGTTCAACAAGTTTTAACAGAAAACAAAGACATCTTTCCAGCAGTATCCTATTTTGCCATCACTGACCAAAATGAGCTTGACACGCGTTGGCGTTTGCTATCTGTTACTGGACTAAGCAGTAATAAGGAAAACTGGAATTTGATGGATGATAGTATTTGGGCTGGTCTAGTTGTATTGCATCGTACAGATATTGCTCAACCATGGGAGGGATCTGTCGAAGGGTCAAGTCAATTTTCAAATCTTATCCATAGTATCCCAAGTGATTTACTGAGTGAAGAAGCAAAGCAAGGAATGGCGCCGCTCTCGTCTCCCAATATGGGTTTGCCGGCAAGTTCTAGTTACCAGTTTCCCTGGACTTCCGGAACAACAATGAAATATGGAACGGCTGGTATTCATGCGAATGGATTCAACAGTGTCACTGGAAATGCCTGGTTAGCCGTCGATTTTCTTTCTGGCTCCGGGTTTGGATCAGCGCCCAATAGTGTCCGCGCGGCAGCTTCCGGTACCATCAGTTACGTTTGTCGCTCTTCCGGGCAGGTTTCCAGCGCTATCCGCGTCGGAGAGATCTTTTATACTCATCTTGTTTACACAAGCAACCTTACTGTAGGGCATTCATACAATCAAGGAGATACGATTGGAGCATTGCGAACAGGCTCCTTCTCAGAAATATGCGGGTATGCCTCCGGAATGCCTAGTGATGGCTATCATATTCACCTGGGTTTTCCGAGTGTTCCGGTCACTTTCGACGGTTTGACATTGAGTTCCGATGGTGTCTGGCGCAATGGCAACCAGGAACGTAGGACTGGCTCACTCATCACCGCAGGAAATACTCTACCTCCCCCTACCGACAATATTCTTGAGTTCTTTCGATTAAAAAATTATGTACGTTCGGATTGTGGCTGCTGTGTAACCAATAGTGAAGGGCTTTTTGTCACCTGTACTGATTCTGTTAATGGATTGAATGACAAGGCGTTATCCATGCACATTCGATCCGGATGGTCTGCTCTGTTATATGAACACTCAGATCAAAAAGGAGGAACAAAGTGCTTAACGGCTGATACGCCTGATTTTGAGGCAGTCACTTTCAATAATGCCGATCAAGCCAATACTGCGATCAAGATGATGTCCTCCTATCGTCTTTATGCAGAATCTACATGTCCTGGAACTGTGACACCCCCATCCATACCCTCTTTGTTAACCCCCGCAAATGGGGCGATTTTCACAAAAGGTCAAACAATCTCACTTTCTTGGTCAGCCACAGGCACCCAATATTATGGAGAAGTGTGGGGTGGACCGGCGCCGGGTTATGTCGTTTTTAATTGGCAAAGTGCAACTTCCTATACGTTCTATCCTCAAGTCACGGGAAATTACACCTGGAAGGTCAAAGCCAGGAATACTGCTGGTGATAGTGGTTTTAGTGAATATCATTCCTTTACAATTCGACCACTTATCCCCGATCCTCCCATCGGAAGCACACTCATTTCACCGAAGGGACACCTTACCACTGCTCTCCCATCTTTTAAATGGAAAGCCGTATCGAATTCTTCGAATTATCTCATCTTGCTCAACCAGGTGACTACAACGAAATACCAGAAATGGTATTCCAGTTCTCAGGCTAATTGTAGTGGAGGAAGCGGTCAATGCAGTATCTCTGCACCAATCACTTTGCCCAGGGGCAAATATACCTGGTATATTCGCACAAATAACTCCGGAGGAAATGGACCCTTGAGCAGCGGCAACATTTTCTCTTATGGAATAAAACCAGAACCTGTTAGCTTAATTTCTCCATTTTCTATTATGTCTCTGACACGTCCGACTTTTACCTGGAACGCGTCGATGGGAGCATCTGCCTATACCTTTTTATTGAAAACTGGTACGCGGGTGGTGTTAACGCTAAGTTATACAGATGCCCAAGCAAATTGCCCCACTGATACCGGTAGATGTTTCATATCTCCATCGATTGTTTTACCGCGGGGAAGTTATGTATGGTATATTCTGGCACGCAATACGTACGGAACATCATCCTGGAGCTTGGGGAAAACATTTACTATTCGTTGAAGGATAAGGTTGAAACAGAATACCCACATAGGAATTCAATTCGATTCGGGGTAAAATAAATCCACGTACTATGAGACCGATCCCGATATCAACCTTCCTTTTCATGCTTATCCTTCTTCTCGCAACCAATTCCTGCGCCTCATCCAGCGGGACGATTGAGGAGCTATGGACACAGCGCGCCGGCGGCAAAAAACCGACCGGTACCAGAACTGCTCCGATCCCAACCAATAAGAACAAACCTGAAGCGAAACGCTCCGTAATACCTGATTCCCCCCTTTCTCTCCAACCACCTACGCACTCACCCAACGCACCCCATTTCACACCGACAGCGGACTTACCGCACAACCTGCCTACCCTGCGCAATGCAGAGACACAGGTCATTGTCCAGTCTGGCAACACACTCAAAGGGATTGCCCGCTTGCACCAGGTGAGTGTTAAGCAAATCGTCACCGCCAACCAGATTACCAACCCTGATCTTCTGCAAGTCGGGCAGGTTCTGACCATCCCCATACCGAACACAGGAAATCAGGCACCCGATTTTAAGATCATCCCTGATTCTGAACTGGTCTATGGTCCCTATAGTGCCACCTTTGATATCCAAATTTTTATTAACCAACAAGGAGGATACCTGGCAAAATACCAAGAAGACGTTATAGGAAAGAATATGAGTGGTTCACAAATCCTCGAGCGGGTAGCCCGCGAAAATTCAGTTAACCCACGCTTGCTGCTGGCTATCCTGGAATACCAAAGCGGCTGGGTCACGAATCCCTCCCTGCACCCCAACACATCAGTATCCCCGCTGGGATTCGCCTCTCTCCAAGCAAATAACCTTTACCAGCAGCTTTCCCTGGCAGCTAACGAGCTTAACCGCGGCTATTACCTATGGAAGATCAATGGCATCGGTATCTGGATTTTGAACGATGATAGCGTTCTAAGCGTATCGCCCGTCATTAACGCTGGCACTGCCGGCATACAGGCGTTCTTTGCGGAAATCGACGGACGGCAGGATTGGGAAAAAGCCATCTCCCCTGTTGGCTTATTTGCTACTTACCAAAAACTTTTCGGAAATCCATTCGATTTCAGCTTTGACCCCGTGCTGCCACCCGACCTGAAACAACCAGATCTACAACTTCCCTTCGAAAAGGGCACCGTCTGGGCATTCACCGGCGGACCACATTCCGCCTGGACAAGCGGCAGCGCCTGGGCAGCGCTGGACTTTGCCCCACCGGCGGAAAATGTGGGCTGCCTGCCCAGTAATGCATGGGTTACTGCCATGGCAGATGGACTGGTAGTATTTTCAGATGAGGCGGTCGTCATCCAGGATCTGGATGGAGATGGTACCTGGCAATCCGGCTGGTCATTGCTTTATATGCATGTAGAAGGCCGCGAACGCGTCCAAGCTGGCACTTTCCTGAAAGCCGGGGATCCTATTGGACATCCATCTTGTGAAGGAGGCGTCTCGACCGGCACCCACGTTCATATCACTCGGCGGTATAATGGAGAATGGATCTCAGCGGACGGAGCTTTGCCTTTTATCCTCGATGGCTGGGTTTCTTCCGGTACTGGAAGCGTTTATGATGGTTATTTATCAAAAGGTGGAAAAACGATTG
>JBAXBF010000157.1:0-7334 GCA_037142095.1 Chloroflexota bacterium | reverse complement strand
AAAGAGTGAAGTACACCTGGCAGTTTGCCAAGTGGGTTTCCTGTTCGAATGAGTTCTTGATGCCATTTATCCAAGATATTAAATAAGTCCTCACTTGCCTGGCGATTATGGATGATGACTGGTAAGTTCATTTCTGCTGCCAATGCCAATTGTTCCTGGAATATTCTTTGTTGAAGATCCCGTGGAGCGCGGTCGCGATAGTAATCTAAGCCAATTTCGCCAATTGCTACAACTCCCTTTTGTTTTGCCAGCTTGTGCAGTTCTTCGAGCGTGTCGGTTTGCCAGGTGAGAGCATCATTGGGATGAACTCCAATCGCGGCAAAAACGCCATTATTCAGAGTGCATAATTGTACGGCAGATCGGCTCGTTTCCAGATTAATGCCGGGATTGAGCAGAAATGCCATACCCGCGGTATATGCCCGTTCAAGAGTTTCTTGCCGGTCTTCCGAAAAAACATCAAAATCTAAATGGCAATGTGTATCGGTGAATGTCCGATTCAAAACGGTCGTCCTGTCCATTTCTATGAATTCGTATCTATTATATCAGACATAATCAATAACGTAGAATCATTTTTGTGTTATACTCTGAGAAACTTTTAGGAGTGTGAGGGGTTTTATACATTGAAACCCCGCAATCATTAATGACCGCGGATGTACCTGAACAGACAGATCAAGAAGTGTTGGCGTTAGCCACGCAAGGCAATCGCGAGGCATTTGGAAAACTGTACGAGCGATATGTGGCACAGATATATTCTTATATCTACTACCGCACCGGGAACCGGCATGATGCAGAAGATTTGACTGCGCGTGTTTTTATGCGGGCGATGCATCATATCCAGGATTATAAAGAGCGGGGGTTGCCCGTATCTGCGTGGCTCTACCGTATCGCACACAATTTAGTGGCGAACTGGCACCGTGATAATAGCCGTAAGCAGGAAATATCGCTGGATGATTTTGAGATTGCTCATCAACACGAAGATTATCCTGAGACTCACTTAATGCAAAGCGAACAAAGTGAGATGCTGATAAAAGCGCTTCAAGATTTGCCTTCAGAACGTCAGCAATTGATTATTCTTAAATTTGTTGAAGGGTTATCGAACGCCGAGATTGGACAAATCATGGGACGAACAGAAGGTGCCATTAAAAGTCTTTATCATCGTACTTTATATGGATTGCGGGATGTCATCGGTGTTGAAGTGAGTGAAATATTTAATGAAGATTGAGATAGATGGAGTTAAAGGTCTCGAGCATGGGGAACAAACAACACGATTTTGAAATTGGGTATTTAGAAGGCCGTTTGCGGTCTGCGTTACAACCGGTACCGCCTCGTGCTGAGTTTGTTAATAATCTCCATAAACGTTTACTCAACCATGGCGATGATGATTTGGAAATATGGGAACCAAGCGATACTGTGTCCCCATGGGTTTTATTAGGGATTGTAAGCGGTTTAGTTATGGTGCTGGGTTTTCTCATTTTCAGGCATTGGCAAGGAAAGAAAATACTCCAGCAAGTAAGTGTTGTTTAATAATACGCGTTGCAACTACGTATTTATTATATTCCTCCCGGGGGGGTAAGATTTATTTTATCCCCCCACATCTTTAAAAGTTAATAAATTAATTATAAAAAAGGCGGTGGAACGTTCTTTCCACCGCCTTTTGTAATTATGGTCGTTTCAATAATTGACCTGGAAAAATCGCATACGGATATTTAAGATTGTTTAGATCCGCTAGCGATTGCAGTGAAATGCCCCAATCGCGGGCCAGTTTTGCCAGATAGTCCCCCGCCTGAACGGTGTAATTTTTCTCTAAAGTCAGAGGTTTTCCGGTTGGGATGGGTGTTGGCGTATTTTGCGGTGATAAAATTGGCTTTGGTCGTTTAATGGCTTGCCCGATATAAACGATATACGGATAGGTGATATTATTAATTTTGCCAAGTTCTTCCAAACTTATATTCCACTCTTTTGCTAACTTTGCCAGATAGTCTCCGGATTTCACCGTGTAGGTGTCATAGACAGCAGAGGTGACCACAGCAGTTGGGGTATTAGGTAATGGTACTGAAGCGATGGATGTTGGAACCGGCGTTACTGCCGGCTGGCTAATGATACTGAACGTCATTACGCGGCTCCAGGAACCATTGCTGGTTGGGCTAAGCGTCAATACCTGCCAGGTATAATCTCCTTCGGATAAGACGGAAATTTGAGGTACGGAACAAACGATACCTATACAGATATCGGTTGCCTGATAGCGGCTTTGGACAATATTTTCTTCATCTCCAATTGGGCCGATCACCTTTAGTTGATATTGGGTTGCTCCTTCAACAAAAGTCCATTGGTAGGGTGGCTGCTTATTTGTGATCTCTCCGGAAGGTGCGTTGGGCGTTGCAGCTCCAAGCGGAGGTGCGCTAACGATGAAATCTTCTTCTTGACTCCAGGGTCCACTGCCAATGGTACTGGAAGAACGGACCTGCCAAGAATAGACTCCTATTGCCACTGTATTTGCGGGTCTGACAGAGCAAATAATACTGGAGCAAATGTCTCCTGCTTGATACCATACCCGCATGACTGCTTCGCCAGATGATTGGATGACCTGAAGCTGATATTCGGTTGCCTTCTCAACGACATTCCATTTATATACTGGCTGTGTGTCTGTGATATTCCCTGATGGTGAAAGGAGGGTGGCTATACCAGGTGGTAAGTCGAGTACAGTGAAGGGCATCGCCTCACTCCAGTCGCTGTCTCCGCCTGTACTGGAGGATTGAATCTGCCATGTATAATCCCCACCAGATAAGCTGCTAGATAACTGAGCTGAACAGCTTGCACCAGAACAAAAATTAGAGGCAAGATACCACTTGCTGAATATCAGGTTACTCGAGGCATTGAGGATTTTGATCTGGTATTCGCTTGCTTTTATAATACTCGTCCAACGCATGGTGGGCAGTGAATTGGCAATGTTCCCGGAGGGAAAGAGTGGGATAGGTACGGTAGGCGCACTATCACGCACATTAAACGACAGCGCGTCACTCCATATCCCGTATCCACCATCATTGTAAGCCTGAACCTGCCATTCGTATGTCCCGGCATTCAATCCGGCAGCCGGTTTTACCGAACAGTCAGTCCCTCCACAGACATCCGCTGTTTCAAACCAGGTACGGATAATATCTCCTCCGCTATTTTTTAATCGTAGACGGTATTCTGTTGCATCAGCGATTACGTTCCAATGGTAAGTTGGCTCAGAATCTGAGATGACACCAGATGGAGATACCAGAACGACCTGTGCCGGCGTAGTTTCCTTGAGTATGAATGTCATTAGTTCACTCCAAGGACTATCTCCAAGTGTATTCGCTGCCTGTACTTGCCAGCTATAATCACCGCCACTCAAAGGATCTATTATCTTCGTTAAGCAGGTTGCTTCGGAGCAGATCTCACCAGCCTGATAAGTCTTGTCGACAATGGTTGTACCGATTTTATTGCTAATTTTCAAGTGGTAGGAGAGCACTGAATTTATGGTTTTCCACTGGAAAACAGGCAATCTTTCGCTGATTTCTCCGACTGGGGAGATTAAAACGGGTGCAGATGGCACACCCAATTTAACGTTAAAGGCTTGGGAGTCACTCCAAGGTCCATTACCACTTGTGTTAGAAGATTCAACATACCAGGTATAATCGCCTAGTTCTAAGACATTCGTTGTTCTAACGCGACACGATTCCGTTGTACAAATCGTTTTCATATCATACCAGGATGTTACGACATCTTTACCCGCCGCATCACTCACTCTCAATTGATATTTCGTGGCTTGTTCGACCGGTTTCCATTCATAAATGGGTTGTTTATCCGAAATTTCTCCGGTAGGTGAAACCAATATGGCTTTACCAAGACTGGTTACGGTTACTTTGAAGCTTAAGGTGCTGCTCCAGGGTCCATCTGTCGTTGCATTGGCAGCCTGAATTTGCCAGGTATAATCACCAGCCTCTAAATTTATATCTGCTTTAACGGTGCAGGAAGCTCCAGAGCAAACTGCTGTAGATTCCTTCCAAGAAGACATAACATCGGTACCAGCAGAATCCGTAATTTTAATCTGGTACTTGGTTGCATTTTCTACAACATTCCATTTAAAATCTGGTTGTGGATCGGTGATCTCACCACTTGGACTTTCCAATGTTGCTGCTCCCAAAGCGGTATCACTGACGGTGAAATCCATTGTTCCGCTCCAAGAACCGACTCCACTAGCGCTCGCTGATTGAATCTGCCATTTATAATTACCTGGGACGAGAGTCTTTGAAGGTTTTACAGAACAGGAAGATGAACTGCATACATCACTGGTATTGAACCAGGCAGTAATTAAGACTTCACCGGTTTCTTTCGTGACTTTTAACTGGTATTTGGTTGCTCCTTGGATGGTTTCCCACTTATAAGAAGGTTCTCTTTCAGGAATAACCCCATTGGGAGAGACTTGCTTGGGACTACTGTCACCACCAAGAACCATTCTTACTGCTTGATATGCATCGATTCGTCCTGCTCCATAATCGTTATCTGGTCCTGCGCTGCCCAGGTCTACTGCGGATTTTTGAAGATAGTAAATGATCTGATCGGGGGTAAGTGACGGTTTTGCTTGAAGTAAGAGCGCAATCGTACCACTAACCGCAGGAGCTGCCATAGAGGTACCACTATGTACTTCATATGCTAGTCCGAAAGAGGAACGGATATCAACCCCAGGGGCACTGACATCGGGTTTGATGATGTTAAAGGCGGGTCCACGACTGCTGAATTCGGCAATCAGATCGTTGATATCAGTCGCACCAACGGCAAGAGATTCGGAAAAACAGGCTGGCTGGCCTATCGTTTCAGGGTCCGGACCAGCATTTCCAGCAGAAAATACAGGAATGATGCCGACGGATCTTAATGCTTGCGATGCAATCCGGAAATAATCCGAATCACAGGGAGCCCCCCATGAACCGTTGACGATATTCGGAGCAAGCCTTGGAATACCCTCTGGAGCCATCATCCACTGTAAAGCCCAAGCCATTCCACGAAACATACCGGACCCATGCTCATCAAAAGCCTTGGCTGCGATCCACTCAGCACCAGGCGCGATGCCTATTTTATTGCCAGGACCGGCATCCCCCAATATGATTCCTGCTACATGCGTTCCATGACCCATATCATCATATGGTTTGAGTTCACCAGCGACATAATCATGCCAGCTATATACATGATAAGTATGATTACCACGATATTTACCTTTGAGAGCATAGTGATCCTGGGTTACACCGGTATCTACGATACCAACAACAATCCCACTCCCGTCAATTTTAAACTCCTCCCAAACTTTATCTGCGCCAACTTTAGCTACTCCCCATTCAACCTCACTATTCGTACTGGAGAAGATATTTTTACTTGCCTGCATTTCTCCGGGTGGGATTTGGATTACCCGATCATCATATATATACTTGATTTCTGGCATGGCTGCCAATTTCACCATTGTTTGTTTATCAATTGTTGCAGCAACACCATTAAAAATCCAGAATGAGACGACGTCTGACGGTGCGCCATGCGATCCTACCGGACCTTGTAAAACGCTTAAGACCGTCCCCTGGGTCTTTTGGGCTTTTTCAGTCAATGCATTATAAACATCATCCTGTTGTGCTTTAAGTTGATCGAGGGTTTGCGCCTTCGTAAAACCAAGCTCTTTAAAATTAACCTGGTCTTTCAATAAGATAATTACTGGTACTTTATCTGTCGAAATTTTCTGGAAGGCAGTCAGAATGTTAGGGTGCACCTTACTCTCAAGGCTAATTGGAAAAACGGTTGGTGTTGGAAGCGGCGCAGCTTTGTTCGTGTTATTATCTAATAAGTTCGCCGTTGCCCATCCACTTTTTATGGGCAGAAACAAAACCATGAAGAGAAGTGTGATTAAGGCTCCTAAACATACACGTATTATTAAGTTGCTTAACTTCATATCAGTACCTATACCATAAATAAAAAAGTGGTTAACGACCGAAAAACACTTTTTTAATTATAACATCAATAAACACTATACTTAACATAACCTTGCAATCGAGATAGCATTCTATCTGTAAGGTAAAAACACAGAAATGAGAATGGTAAGGATAATCAAGATGCCCACAGCCATTTGCATATCAGTAGATTTATTTCTGGTTTTCATTGTGTACTCCTAGCTTTTGTTGTTGTCGATTAATAATACCCATTCTCTTCGATGCAATATCAATGCCAGGGGTAAGCAGTGTGCCTATGATAATTCAAGCTGCTTGTATGATATAATCAAAAATCAAACCCAGATAAGATAAGGATTTCACAAACATAATGAAATTTCTCATCGCCGGATTAGGTTCCATTGGTCAACGCCATTTACGCAATCTCATAAGCCTTGGTGAACAAGACATCATTCTATATCGTACGAATAAAGGAACCTTGGAAAACAAGGAATTTGCTCGTTTCCCTGTAATATATGATCTCCAGACGGCACTGGATTATAAACCCGATGCCGTCATCATTTCTAATCCAACGGCTTTACATCTGGATGTGGCTATTCCGGCGGCAGAAGCAGGTTGTGCGATCCTGATCGAAAAACCCATTTCCCATTCAATGGATAATATTGAAAAGCTAAAAACTACTGCTCAACGTAGTGGCGTTCGTATCCTGGTTGGCTTTCAGTTTCGATTTCATGCCAACCTGCGTAGGATCGCTCACATCCTTAACGAAAAGAAAATTGGTGATATTGTGTTCGTACGCGCTCATTATGGGGAATACTTGCCTGCCTGGCATCCTTGGGAAGACTATCGTCAATCTTATAGCGCGCGGGCAGACCTGGGTGGGGGTGTCATTTTTACACTTTGCCATCCATTGGATTATTTGCGCTGGCTGATTGGGGATGTGGAAGCTTTGTGGGCGTTTAAAGGATACCGGGGAGGATTGAATCTTCAAGTGGAAGACAGCGCTGAAATAGGCTTGCGTTTTGCCAATGGTGTGATTGGCAGCGTCCATTTAAATTACGTGCAGCGTCCACCCTCTCACACGCTGGAAATTATTGGGACAGAAGGCGTCATTCATTGGGATTATATTCAGGATATAGTAACGGTCTGCCGGGGTGAGGTTTGCGATATGCCAATTGTCAGTCCGTATACGGATATACGTAACCCGATGTTTCTGGAAGAGATGCGTCATTTCCGGGCGGTAGTTTCTGGAGAAGAACAACCGCTATGCACTTTAGACGATGGAATCCGCACGCTTGAACTTGCATTGGCTGTCCATGAATCGGCAAATCAAGGGGTGATCGTGCGCTGGTAGAATTTCATCTATTAAAAAACTATTTACATGAA
>JBAXBF010000156.1:0-7368 GCA_037142095.1 Chloroflexota bacterium | reverse complement strand
ATTCCAATTCTCTTTCGCCCAGCATTGGGGAAAAGAGTTGCTCTGCTTTTATCGTTTGGATTAGCAATTGATCCAGGTTTAGTTGCCATATCACGTATGGCAGGAGGAGCTGCTCTAGCACTTGGATTTGCTTTTTTTGCACTAGGATTCTGGTACAAACGATTTACTCTAATGGGAATCCTTTTCTCAATTTTAGCATTACTATCAGGGGTTCCTATAATGGTAGGTGGCATAGCAATATTATTATCTTGGCTTGTGATTATGGGATTGCATAAGATTAATTTAATTAACCTCTCTGATATTCCTCATGAGAAGAAAATAGAACTTCCTTTATCTTTACGCAACATAATAATTTTTGTCATCGCCGCATTTATTTTTTTATCAACGTTATTTTTTCGTTTTCCACAGGGCATGGGTGCTTTTGTAAAAACCTTCCCTATTTACCTGAGTGGTTGGATAAATCCTTCAAATATACCTGCGCTTTCCATAGTTTTTATGTTAATCATCTACCAATCTTTGATATTGATCTTTGGAGTTTTAGGATCTGTCCGTTCTTGGTTGAGCGGAGATAGCCTTGGACGCCTATTAACGTGTTGGGTGGCAGTATCTTTTGTAAGTATTCTTATCTACCCAGCCCATCAAGTGCTTGATCTTGGTTGGGTGCTGATTCCACTTTGGATACTGGCTGCACGAGAAATTTCACATTGGATAGATTATATTCCAGGTGAAGACTCGGCGACATTGGGTCAAATGATTTTATTATTTATTTTGATTATTTTGGGATGGTTAAACATTATGGGTTTAATATTGCCCAATCAAAATGTAGAATTAAATCGAACTAGAACTATACTGCTCGGGGGAGTGGTCGTCTTAGGCGTTTTAGCTACTCTATTAATTGGTTTAGGATGGACTTTTAGGGTAGCAAAAAAAGGTTTGATTTGGGCTATTTTAATATCTTTGTGTTTGTATATGATGAGTGGGACATGGTCGGTAATTCGTAATCAACCTGGAAGTGATGGGGCATCTTTTACGTTGGTATCTGCATGGAAGCAATGGATGCCTTCTCCTTCGGCAGGTAATAGTGATACTCTTCTAGAAACAGTAAGAAATCTCGGCGAATGGCATTATGGAAACCGTAAAATTATCGACATAACGATCTTATCTCCTGATCCTATTTGCGATTCGTGCCAACCTTCTCCGTCTTTACGTTGGCTTTTTCGGAATATCCAGAGTTCCAATGTAGTTAACTCTTTGAAGCGCGAGGCAATCCCATCTATTGTTGTAACTACTGGTGATCAAACAAATCCACCATTATCTTCAAGTTATCGTGGTGAGAAATTCTCATGGCTAATATATCCAGATTGGCAATCAGCTCTTTCAACAGGTTTGTTACGATGGATATTATATCGGGATGTACCATATAAAATTGAAAATGTGATCCTATGGACACGAAATGATCTGTTTCCCGGTGGACAACCTCTTCCTCAAGGACAATCAGAAACGAACAGTGATCCTAACATTGGAGCTGGTAAAAATTAATGGTTAAAATCATTGCGATAGACGGCCCTGCTGCATCAGGTAAAACGTCTATAGGAAAATGCATTGCAGATGACCTGAATTATCTTTTTTTTGATACTGGAATAATGTACCGAGCATTAACTTGGGTTGCTCTAAGCAATAGTATCTCACCAAAAGACGAAGATAATATAGTCAAATTAATAGAACGAATTGAAATTGATATTCGAACCCCTTCAAAAGAGGATGGTCGTCAATGTGACGTTCTGATAGATGAGAAAGATGTAACTTGGGAAATCCGCGAGCCTCTAGTAGATGAGAATGTTTCTGATGTTGCCGCTCATCCAGAGGTACGTAAAGCACTTACTGCCATATTTCGCCGAATAGGTTTACGTGGCGATGTGGTTATGGTTGGGCGTGATGTTGGAACAATTATATTACCAGAAGCGGATCTAAAAATATATTTGGATGCATCCTTACAAGAACGTGCTCGACGGCGATTCCTTGAAGCGACTGAACGCAATAAAAATATTTCTTATGACGAGATTATAACCAATTTATCTGAGCGTGACCAAATTGATTCAACACGTTCAACTGCACCACTTCGTCCTGCTGCTGACTCTGTAATCATAAATACTGATAAATTAAACAAACAAGAAGTGATAAACATAATAAAATCCTATCTATAAAAGTCTATCAGGAATGTTTCTTGCAACCGCGATAATGTTATGACTCTACTCGATCTGTTACCATCATTTGAACCTTTACGATTTTGGATGGGTAAACTGGGATATATCATCCTCCTTGGATCTATCGCCTATTTGATTAGACGTTTATGGTACCTGAATTCAAAGATGGGTTTTTACCAATGGATAACATTTATCTTATTTTTGTTAATTACGCCATTTACTTCTCTTTTTATTGGATTACGTTTACCAATATTAGGAGGATTACCTCCTCCTGGTTTGCCAATTGATCCCCAAGGACCAGCAGTAATGTTTTTTTCTGCAATCCCATGGTTTCTCGCAGCGGTTTATCTTGGACCGGTTGCAGCGGCTATTCTTGCATTGATCTCTGGGTGTTTTCTGGGACTATGGGATACCCACAGTCTATTTACCCCCCTTGAAATATCGTTGGTTGCAGTCATTCTGAGTGTGTTCATGCGCCAAAATTATCGAACTTGGTTATATCGTTTGTTGCGCATACCCCTTGTTGCTGGGGCAGTAATCTCTTTAATATATTGTTTCCTTTTCCTGGTAGACAATACATTGATATCGTGTACTGCATTTACAACTCAGTCAATTGCGAATGGTCTTGATTATGCGATTACTCATGTTGAAGCATCAGGATTGGCATTTGGCATTAGCTCATTAATTGCAGCAATATTTGTCCAAATCACGATGTTCTTCTTATCAAACAAGAAATATGATAAATCCATATTGGAACCTTCTCCAGCAGAGCGTAGTATCACAGTACGTTTCTTTTATTTGATGACACCTTTATTTTTTATTCTAGCGATGATTTTGATCGCCATTGGATGGAAAATTATTGGAGGGATATCTCGTCAATTACTTCAAGAAAGGATAGCGAATACAGCTCAAATAGCTGCTCAAAGTGTCCCTTTTTTTCTTGAAGCAGGACAAGATTTGATACTCCAACTAGCGCAAGATTCAAGGCTTTATATCCAAACTTCCAGTGACGCTGTACCAGTATTACCAGAGGGAAAGACCTTTGAGCAAATATTAGAAGAGAAACTTCATGTAGTTCCATATTATCACCAATTAATTTTGTTTGATAGAGACGGAATCTATGTAGCAAGTTATCCACCAATTTCAGATGCATATTCTGACTTAGCATCAGATGAAAAAACTGGAATTGAACTGGCATCAAAGGGATTCCCTGTCCAATCCTATGTGGTACCCCCTGTAAAAGGAGGGCAATCTGCGCAAATGTCATTTATCGCTTCGATCCTTGATGGAGATAAGCGTGTAAGAGGAATATTGGTTGGAAGAAGCAATATGTCTGATAATCCTTTTACTAAACCAATATTTGCCAGTCTTCGAAGCCTTGAAAATATTGATGGCGAAGGATATTTACTAGATGAAAATAATCGTATATTATATCATCGGATACCATCATTCTTGATGACAACTTATCCTACTCCAATAATATTGGGAAGTACCCAATTCGATGAACAAAATGCTCCTGACGGTACTCGTCATATGGTTTATTATCAATCGACTGTTGGACGAGCTTGGACTGTAATTATTTCAGTACCCTTAAGCTATATTCGTCAAATTACACTTCAGATGGCTTTTCCATTGTTAGCGCTATTTTTGGTCATGGCAATAGCCGCATTAATCATCGCCCAGATTACTTTATATCGGATTGTTAAAACATTAAAGATTTTATCTAACCATGCGGATCGTATATCTCAAGGTGATTTTAACTATTCGGGTTTGGTATCGTCACTTTCTTCAGATGAAGAAAATGAAATAGGGTTATTACGCCGCTCTTTCGAAGCGATGCGAAAAGGACTTCAGTCTCGTCTTGATGAATTGAATCGGTTATTAATCGTTAGTCAGGGTGTGGCTTCTACTTTAGAGATTCAAAAAGCAATTCAACCAATTCTAGATTCTGCATTGACTATTGGAGTCTCATCTGCCAGGATTGTCTTAACTGAGATGGCTGATATAATATCTAGACCAGATTCGTTGGTCAGTTATGGGACAGGTCCATCCACTGATCTATATGGATATTTGGATAAGCAGATATTGAATTTAACTTGCGATCAAGATTTAGTTATATTAAAAAATCCCTCGCGTGCGAGTTTACTGAAATTAGAAATTGATCATTCTGGCAACCTGATTTGCCCCCATTCCATCATTGCTGTGGCATTACGCCACGAACAATTTTATTACGGTACCTTGTGGGTAACATATAATCATTTTTCTCAATTAAATGATGAGGCTACAGATATTCGTTACTTAAAAACGCTGGCAGGGCAAGCTGCTATAGCTGCTGCAAACGCACATTTATACTTAAGTTCGGAAATTGAACGCCAGCGATTAGTAGCTATTCTAACATCTACACCAGATCCTGTATTAGTTACAGATCAACATAATCGTCTTCTTTTGATTAATCAAGCTGCAAGACAGATTTTAACCTCCAGTTTGCCTCCATCAGTTTCAATAGAGGAAGGTAAACCAATTTTTGATATTATCAAACAGAAAGAAATCCTGGATCTTCTCAGGATGAATTCAGAAGATAAGCGATCCGTTGAGATAAAAATGCCTGATGATAGAGTGTATTTAGTAACAGCCTCTACAATCTTGATGGATGGAAAAAGTGTTGGAAGGGTTTGTATTTTGCAGGATGTTACATATTTCAAAGAATTAGATGCTCTGAAGTCCGAGTTTGTTTCTACTGTAAGCCATGATCTTCGCTCTCCTTTAACCCTTATTCGTGGATATGCGACCATGTTAGAGATGGTAGGAGAATTAAATGACCAGCAAGTAAATTATGTCCGAAAAATTACTTTGAACATCGAAAATATGGCTCATTTAATCAACAATGTTTTGGATTTAAATCGAATTGATGCCGGAGTGAGTTTACAGATCGATAAATTATCCATTCGCGATACGATTGAATTTACGATTAACGCTCTTAAACATCAAGCGGCTCAAAAGCAAATCAAAATTAATGCTGATATTTCTAAACTACCGCCAGGAGCTAATTTTGAAGCCGATACAGCTTTATTGCAGCAAGCGTTATATAATCTGGTTGAAAACGCGATAAAATTTACTGAGTTAACAGGAAAAGTTCGAATCAGTGCTGAAATTAAAAACGAGAATGTAATATTTGCGATTATAGATACAGGAATAGGTATAGCACCGGTTGACCAAGTTCGTCTCTTTGAAAAGTTTTATCGTATCAATCGACGGGGGTCAGGATGGCAACAAGAAGCCAGCAATATTCCTAGTTCATATCAAGGAGGAACTGGTTTAGGGTTGGCGATTGTCAAGTCAATCGTCGAACGACATAATGGCAGGGTATGGGTAGAAAGTCAACTGGGAAAAGGAAGTGCCTTTTCCATGGAGATACCACTTCGTCATCATTCGGGTTGATGGGGTTTGCGTTCGACCAGATAATCCAGCAATCCGTTAAATCCAAGTATATAGCTGTTCCATCCAAAACCACTGACTTGTCCGATACAAACTGGGGCAATCAAAGAGTGATGGCGAAATTCTTCTCTTGCATATATATTCGATAAATGAACCTCAACTGCAGGAAAGCCCACAGCAGCTATTGCATCCCGAATCGCAATGCTGCTATGTGTATATGCTCCTGGGTTAATTAATAAACCACTTGCCCAAGTTGCAGCGTCATGAAGAGCATCAATTAATAAACCCTCATGATTTGATTGTAAAGATCGCAGTTCAACTGATCGTGATCGAGCAAGTATCTCTAAACGCTCATTGATTTCTGATAAGGTGATATTCCCATAAATTCCAGGTTCCCGTTTACCCAATAAATTTAGGTTGGGTCCATGAAGAACGAGTATCTTGATGTTTGTCATAATAATCGAATTTGTCATTTTGCTCCCATGCTAAGTAGAACCTTCTGAACTGTTGAAATTGGTACATTTGTGTTTATCGTTACGTTACCAATTGTATTTGGCAGGACCCATCGTATCTGGTTATCTTGCTTTTTTTTATCAAAGGACATGGCTCCGATAATATCGTTAATAGAATAACCGTTAAGAGAAGTTGGTAATTTCCAAGCTTTTAATATCTCCTCTATCCTATCTGAAAAAGATGATTCAGCCAAATTTATATCTACGGCAATTCTTGCTGAAGCTACTAATCCTATACTGACAGCCCTACCATGTTGAACCGTATAGTTACTGATTTTTTCTATAGCATGTCCGACAGTGTGTCCTAAATTTAAAATTAAGCGAATGCCTTCTTCATAAGGATCTTCTTCGACAATGGATATTTTTACATTCAGTGCTTGAATAATTGCTGTAACTCCTAATTGATTTTGCCACCATGTTGGATCTTCACCAGCTTTTTTCTCCATTGTGGAAAATAGTTCTATATCTTTTAGAATGCCACATTTTATTACTTCTGCCACACCAGAACGAAGCTCTTCAATTGGCAGGGTAGCCAATGTGCAAGGGTCGATCACAACAACAAGAGGTTGCTTAAAAGCCCCAACTAAATTTTTTCCTTGTGGTAAATCAACACCGGTTTTTCCTCCAACGCTAGAATCTACCATTGATAATAAGGTTGTTGGTATTTGAATAAATGAAACTCCTCGTAAATAAGTGGCTGCAGCAAAGCCAGAAACATCCCCAACGACACCACCGCCAAGTCCTAAAACGATGTCTTGTCTTGTTAAACCACCTTCTAAGAATTGTTCATATAATTGAGATATCGTATTAAGTGTTTTATAATGTTCTCCATCGGGCATAAGGCATAAGAAGGATTGATATCCTGATTTTTGAAGTGATAATTCAACTTTATGACCATATATTGGAGCCACGACCGGATTAGATACGATCGCTATCCTCCGCTTGGTGGATATGCCATTGGATCTTAATATTTCGCCGAGATACAGTAAGGAATTTTCTCCAATGAAGGCTTGATATTTCCCACCCGGAAAATGGATTGAGAGTTTTGACATCGAAACGATATTAATGATGTCATCCACTTGACTTTCTAAAGTACTTCTCGTTGTATCAATATGATAAGATATTTGTTCATAGAGTGCTTTCCGAGAATCAAGGAGTTTTAATATTTCTGAATGGCGATCCGCGACATTAAGCAATGGACGATCTGTACCTTTATC
>JBAXBF010000155.1:0-7392 GCA_037142095.1 Chloroflexota bacterium | reverse complement strand
AGCCCTTTCAAATATTCCCCTTCAGGATAATTCAAAGCCACAGGATGGTCAGCGGTCTGCGTGAGACGCATCAGGATACGCGCATCCAGCCCAGAATCCAGCGCAGCACCTGCTACAATTTTCTGAAACAGGTCTGCACTCACTCCGCCGGAGCACGAAAAGGTCGCTAAGTAACCTCCAGGACGCAGCAATTTCAACGCCAACAAATTGATATCTTTATAACCACGCGCAGCTCGTTCAGCCTGCGCTACTGTTGCAGCAAATTTCGGTGGATCAAGAATAATCAAATCAAACGAACGACCCCGATCGCGCAACTCACGCAATACCTTGAACACATCTCCGGTTTGAAAAGTGACCTTGTTAATATCCAAATCATTTAGAGCAAGATTCTCATGCATCAATGCCAACGCACTTGCAGAAGCATCAACTGCCGTTACTGATGATGCACCACCCATGAGAGCATATGCGGAGAATCCCCCCGTGTAGCAAAAACAATCTAACACATCCCTGCCATGTGCCAATGCGCCTACCATAACCCGGTTATCGCGCTGGTCCAAATAAAAACCAGTCTTATGACCACCAGCCACATCCACCCAGAATTTCAATCCCTTTTCATTAATTTCAATACGCGGAGGTGGTTCACATCCTCTTAATACTCCAATTTTTTCTGGAAGTCCCTCTAATGCAAGGACATCGGCATCCGAGCGTTCATATATTTGCTCTATACCAGTACATTCTAGCAACAATTCAGCAATTTCCTCGCGCCAGCGTTCAATGCCGCTGAATAGCAACTGTACGACAAGCATATTAGCATAACGGTCAACAATCAAACCAGGTAAACCATCTGATTCACCAAAAACAAGTCGCACCGCATTTGTGTCTCTAAGCATTGGAAGATTCATTCTGGATGAGATTGCCTTCTGCAATCGCATTCTAAAAAAGGAAGCATCGACTTGTTCTTTAGAATCCCATGTCCAAACGCGTGAACGAATTTGGGATATTGGGCTGTAAGCACCTCGTGCCAAAAATTGCCCTTTCGAGTCAAGAATATCCACCGTCTGCCCACGCTCTGGGTTTCCACGAACATCCTCGACCGCGCCCGAAAATACCCAAGGATGTTTTCTGAGGAGAGATTTCTCTCGTCCTGATTTTATAGTAATAATAGGAATAGATTTATTCATCATAGTTATTAAGTATCTCAATTTTACACCCTTAAGCATGATATAATCAACAATAAAGCAGACGAAATTTAATTGCGCTTTGTATCAATTTTTTAGCAAAACCGGTTTAATATAATTATGTGCGGACGTTTTACCTTAACTTTAGATGCAAATCAATTTTATAACGCCTTTCCATGGTTAAACAATGTTGCAGAAATCAGCCCGCGTTATAATATTGCACCCTCCCAACCGGTTGCTGTCGTCTCCAACCAACAGCCGAAGCAATTAGACTTCTTCTCATGGGGCTTAATTCCATCCTGGGCAAAGGATCCATCGATCGCCAACCGGCTTATTAATGCCCGTTCTGAAACGATTGCCGAAAAACCTAGCTTCCGAAATGCCTACCGGCGCAGACGTTGCCTAGTTCTTGCAGACGGCTTCTTTGAGTGGCAGTCAATTTCTGGTAAGCAGGGTAAAACACCGTTTTATTTTCGACTAAAAAGCGGTGAACCGTTTGCATTCGCAGGTTTGTGGGAGAACTGGCATGCCCTGGACGGCTCTGAAATTCGGTCATGCACTATTATCACAACCGACGCAAACAGTTTAATCGAACCCATACATGACCGCATGCCGGTTATCTTGCCTAAATATTCTTTTGCTATGTGGCTCAACCCGTTCGAGCAGCCTGTCGACAAATTAAATCCTCTTTTGATTCCATTCCCAGCGGAGGATATGACTGCAATACAAGTATCACCTCTTGTTAACAATGCCAAATTCGATACTCCTGAGTGCATTTTCCCGGGCTAAGAAAGATAGGACTTCATAAGTATAAGAAAATGAAGAGATATCCGATTCCAGCCCAAGAGCACCGCTATGAAATGAAAGTGGCTAATTCTCATTTCATCGCTTCCCTTGCTCCAGTATTCAGTGTGGAAGAAGCCAAAGCCTTTATCGCAAATATCCGTTCCGAATTTGGCGATGCATCCCATAACGTTCCAATCTTTCTGGTGGGTCATGGGGATTCCGTCATCGCCCACTGCAGCGACGATGGTGAGCCTTCTGGTACCGCTGGACGTCCTGCACTTGCGGTCCTCAAAGGAAGCAATCTTGGTGACGTTGCTGTCGTAGTAACCCGTTATTTCGGGGGTACAAAACTCGGAACAGGTGGATTGGTTCGAGCTTATGGAGATGCCGTTCGTGAAGTAGTGGAAAAAGTACCGCGTGCAGAACGATTTCCAGTATATATTGTTATGCTAGGTTTACCATACTCATTTTTTGAACAGGTTAGGCTGCTCATTCGCAATTACAATGGAACTATATTAGATGAAACTTTTACACATGAAGTAACAATAACAGCACAATTTATCCTAGATCGATTTCCTGATTTTGAATCAGCGCTCCGAGAAATGTCGAGTGATATAATTCATGCGGAAATAATTGAGACCAAAGACGCTATCATACCGATTGTAGAGCAGTCATCTGCCAAATAAAATAAAAGGTACAATTATAAATGGGTAAAACAGATTCAAGTTGGTATATCCGACCAGATGGGATTAAGCAAAGCATATCCGTTGGTGGTATTGTGATACGAATTGAGGATGGAAAAATCCTGATTGCTTTGGTAAAAGACGATCCTTATTCTGATTATATTTTACCCAAAGGTGCGATCAATGCTGGCGAAACCTTGGAAGAAACCGCTCGACGTGAAATCCTCGAAGAAGCTGGACTGGAAAACTTGGTATTGCTCGGCAAGCTTGGTATTCAGGAACGACTCAATTATCGTAAAACTGCCTGGAAAATAATCCATTATTTTCTCTTTTTCACTGAACAAAAGGTTGGCAGACCCATTGATACCAAACATAATTATATCTGCGAATGGTTCCCTATCGACACCTTACCTCCCATGTTTTGGGAAGAACAATATGACCTGATTGAAAAATATCGTGATGAAATCCACGATCTCATCACACCCATCCCCGATATCGGTGCCGATTGTCACAGAAATTGTGCCTGTCTTCTTCACCATCTTCAAGGTGCAGTTCTGATTTTAAATCGTGAAAGACAGATAATTTTTGCTAATTCTACTGCACAAAAGATGCTGGCTGCAGATTCCAATTATCTTATCGGGAAAACCTTCGATTATGAGTTGGATAATGATAAGAATACATTTATTCAGATCGCAACCACCAATCAGCAAAATTTGTATTGTTTAGCTCAGCAAAAAACCATTAATTGGTTTGGACACATCGCTACCTTAGTGTATCTTCATGATACAGAAGTATGTACATCTCACGGAATATCTAAACTTCTTGCCGAAAACCAGGAAGGAGCCTATCTTGAACAACGTCTATTAGAAATCACTCGTACTATTAGCAGTGATCTTGATTTGGGAATCATTCTCCGTAATATTGTCAACCTCACAGTTGATCTGGTCGGTGCAGACGTTGGAGCATTGGGGCTGGTGATCCCTAATACGTATCGCCTAACTTCTCCATATCTATTCGACTCCAATGAAAAGATAGCGGAACTGCGAGGTTTACCTAAAGGTGAAGAACTTGCCTGGCACATCATCCAGACTGGTGAATCAATTTTTCTTACACCAGATGTTTTAAACCATCTTCCTAATGAGAAGGTTTCTTCTTCATTGGCTGACATCGTTACAGAATTGCATTCGATGGGAGTAACAGGAGTCATAGGAGCAGCCATCACCGCCAAAGATTCTCGATTGGGAGCCTTATTGATTTATACACTTACTCCATCTAAAGTGACAAACATCCGCTATCTGATGCTTGTCGATTCAATCGGACGTCAGGCAGGTATTGCGATCAAGAACGCACGTCTATACGAAGAAATTCAGGAATTGGCTGTTATGGATTCCTTAACCGGACTCTTCAATCGTCGTCATTTTTATGATTTAGGTCAACAGGAATTAGAACGCGCGTGGCGCTATAACCATCCACTGTCGGTTGCCATGATAGACATTGATCTTTTCAAAAAAGTGAACGATCAGTATGGACATGCTGTTGGCGACCTGGTACTTCAGAAAGTTACCCATCTATGTAAGGAAGAATCGCGCCAAACAGATATACTGGGCCGCCTCGGAGGAGAAGAATTTGTAATTCTAATGCCAGAAACAGACCTGCAGTGCGCCCACATTGCAGCAGAACGAATTCGAAAGCGAGTGGAAGACACATCTATTCCAGTAGGTAAAGATCAAATCAACGTTACAATCAGTACGGGTGTTTCTATGTTTGCCATACCCCAAGAAACGACAGCGAGTCTCGAAAAACTTCTAGAAGAGCTCATCCACAGCGCTGACGATGCTCTATATAGAGCCAAGCACAATGGAAGGAATCTGGTGGTTTTGGCAGAAAAGAAGTAAAAGGCACATTATTCCATGCGCCTTTTACTTCTTCTAACTCAGGTAAGAATCCTTCCCACACTTAAAGTGAAAGATGGAAAACGGTATCTTACATTGGAGGCGGTGGTGGTGGCGTAGCGCCCCCTAAAGCATTATCCAAGCGGTCGCGGCTGTCCATATCATACCAGCCTTTCATCCAACGCCCAAGACTATCAGGATAAACCAACCCGTGCACAGGGCGATATCCAGCACGTACATCACTCTTTACCTTCATAGAATCTGTCTTTTTCATTTGCATACCTTTCTAATAAAATCGTTTTAAAACTTACTCCGATTATGTTTATTTCCAGCATGACGCAGCATAGGCTGGTCGAACTCTACCTTTATTATCAACTGGTCCGGAAACACCACTACAGGTCCAATAGCCTGCTTGTACATTGGTCTTTACACGAATTACATTATCATTCGTTGAGGTCTTTTTTTTCTGATCCATATAAAACTCCTTTAACATCCTTTCAAATGAGTCTACCAACAAGATTCACAACTTGCGTTAGACAGGTTGCCCCAAGCATCTTTATTGCCATCACAATGAGTACACGTATACGAGTACTGAGGTGGAGGAGGAGGCGGAGGTGGATATGGCCATTTCTTATCCACACCAACAACATCTTTTCCGGCTTTTATTCCAGTTTTAAGAATCATATTTTCTCCTTTTTATCAAATGTATTTTACCAACTTTTATTATTCTACTATAATTTACATTTATCGCATACCGTAACTTTACGGTATTTTTCAAGTTCAAACTCGAAGAGGTTCTTCGCTTTATTTTTCTTACCTTGATACCGTAAATATACGAGGTTTTACGAATTTCATTACGGTATCCAAAGATTTGGGTTGCGTTCTCGTTGCGAGTTTGTTACAATAGGATCAGTAAGTAAAACAACTTTTAACGATAATAGTACGGGCGTAATCTGGAAAATACCCCAAAAGGAGATCAAAACTTATGGAAAACAAAGAGACGAAGAAAAAAAACATTAAACTGCAGAGCGGCATCCGGGCTGGTTTTTGGATGGCATTTGGTGCTGGCGGTGGCGGACTTCAAATCACAGAACCGGAAAAGATCTCCGCACCCCTTCCGTCAAAAACCACATCCTAAAACATCCCGTAATAATAGTAACTGGCATTAAACACAGGCTGGGGGTTATTTCTCCCCAGCCTGTGCCATTTATTCGTTTGTAGAGATACGCTCTTTAGCAGCCTGTAAAAATGCAACGAATAATGGATGCGGACGATTTGGACGTGATAGAAATTCTGGATGAAATTGAGTTCCGACCATGAACGGATGATCTTCTAATTCAGCGATTTCCACCAGCCGGTTGTCTGGACTGACGCCCGAAAAACACATGCCAGCAGCTTCAAATTTACCCCGATAAGCATTGTTAAATTCAAAGCGATGGCGGTGACGTTCTTGTATTAACTCCTTCTGGTATGCCTCTTTTGCTTTTGTACCGGATTTCAGCTTACAAGGATAAAGACCCAAACGCATCGTACCCCCCATATCAGCGATATCCCGTTGGTCTGGCATTAAGTCAATCACTGGATTAGGAGTAGAACGATCGAATTCAGTTGAATTTACTTTTTCGGTATTTAAGATATGTCTGGCAAAATCTACAACCATCAACTGCATCCCCAAGCATAATCCTAAATAAGGCACTTTATTTTCACGTGCATAACGAGCAGCCATAATCTTTCCTTCGGTGCCACGTGTGCCAAATCCGCCGGGTACGATGATCCCATCACATTGTTTAAGCACATCCCATCCACCATCTTTCCCTTGATCCCTCTCTAAGTCAGTGGAATGAACCCATTGGATATCTGCTTCCACACCGGCTGCCAAAGCAGCGTGTTTCACCGCTTCACGGACGCTCATATAGGCATCATGCAATTCCACATATTTACCCACCAAAGCTATCTTCACACTCGGTTTCGGGCGTTTTACCTCGGTTATCAAATGTTCCCATTCACTCCAATCTGGTTTCCTGCGATTTTGCAAACCCAAACGTTCAAGAACGTACTCACCAACGCCATATTGTTCTAACACAAGAGGCACCTGATAAAGAATAGGGGATGTAACCATTGGGACAACTGCCTGTTGATCCACATCACAAAATTGGGCAATTTTATCCCGCAGACCATCATCAATCGGATAGTCCGAACGCGCAATAATCATATGCGGTGAGATACCGATCGAGCGTAATTCCGCAACTGAATGCTGAGTAGGTTTCGTTTTCAATTCACCTGTTGCACCGATATAGGGTAACCAAGTGGTATGGATATACATGATATTCTCGCGTCCAATATCCGAACGCATCTGGCGCAAGGCTTCTAAAAAGGGGAGGGACTCGATATCTCCAACCGTTCCACCTACTTCCACTAGAACAATCTCTGCCCCAGTGGTCTTTGCCACCAGTCCAATACGCCGTTTGATTTCGTTGGTGATATGAGGAATGACCTGAATCGTTCCGCCCAGAAAATCACCACGACGTTCCTTGGCGATGATTTCAGCATAGACTTGCCCGGTGGTAATATTACAGACGCGATTTAAATTTATATCAATAAAGCGTTCATAATGTCCTAAGTCGAGATCAGTCTCGGCGCCGTCGTCCAAAACATATACTTCTCCATGCTGGTAAGGGCTCATTGTACCTGGATCCACATTGATATAAGGATCCAATTTCTGGGCTGCCACACTAAAACCACGTTCCTTTAATACCCTACCAAGAGCGGCGGCTGTCAGTCCTTTCCCAACTGAACTGACAACACCCCCAGTGAAAAAGATATATTTCGTATTCAAAACAACCTCCTCTTGCC
>JBAXBF010000154.1:0-7393 GCA_037142095.1 Chloroflexota bacterium | reverse complement strand
CTTCCCTGAATTGAGGTGCAAAATATTCAAAAGCCGGTCGTCCGACCATGTCTTCAAAGCTCTCTAATCCCAGTATCTCTATAAATTTCCGATTTGCATACATACCGTTGCCATTAAGATTAAACACGCCGATTGCTACCGGCGCTTGCTCAACAAAAGCGCGGAAGCGAGATTCACTTTCCCGCAGCATATTTTCTGCTTTTTTACGAGCGCTGATATCCTCTACTGTCCCGTCATAATAAAGTACCTTCCCCTGTTCATCACGGGTCTCACCGGCACTTTCGCTGACAAAAATGACGCTCCCATCCTTGCGTGTCCAGGCTGACTCCAACCCTTTGACTTCACCGGTCTGCTCGATCATTTCAACGAAATGAGCGCGTTCATAACCAGGTGCGTACCCTTCTTCTTCAAGGTTTCGCGAGGAAAACTCCTCAAACGATGAGAAGCCCAACATCTCGATCAGGGCGGGATTGGCTAAGGTGATCCGACCATCCGGAGTCGTCCGGTATAGACCGACGGTGCTGTTTTCATACAAATTGCGGTAACGCTCTTCGCTTTCCTGAAGGGCAAGTTCAGATCGTTTAATCTCACTGATGTCAATTACCACACCCCGCAATCCGCAGGCTTGGTTTTCCTTTCGAATGACCGACATATAGATGAGTGCCGGAAAAAGACTGCCATCTTTGTGCTTGACATTATATTCGTGATTAATATCATCATGACCGTCTATCAGCATCTGAATTGTATTAAGTGCCCGAATGTGTTGTGATTCATCCAAATAATCGAAAACATTTATACACGGGACAATCCGTTCGTAACCAAATAAATCCAGAGCATATTGATTGGCATACATCAACTTCCCCTGCAGATCGTATTCGAAAACTACTTGGGGCAACAGGTCAGCCATATCCTGAAAACGCACCTCGCTTTCCCGGTGAGCTTCCTCTGCCTGCTTGCGTTTGGTGATATCACGCACGGATACCAGAACCCTGGGCTCGTTGCCAATTACCGCCTGCTTCATGTTTATATCCACCCAAAACAAGCGACCGCTTTTATCCTTTGCCTGCCATTCAAAATATTGCGCTCCCTGTGTAACCGCTTTACCGAGCCAATTCAAAGCCTCTTCTTGGGTATATGGTGAAATGCCAGAACTTATAGCAAAGAGATCGATCATCAAAGCTTCGCTGCGGGTGTAACCGAACATTTCCAACATCTTATCATTGACATCGAGGATCGCCCCGGTTTGAGCATCGTGGATTACAATCCCATCATTGATCGAATGATATATCGTCTGGAAGCGTTCATCTGACAACAACAAATGCTGGACCGAAATCTCGTTACTGCGCAGAATAGACATACCAACGAAGTTGAAAGCTACTAGGATCAACAGCATAACGATCAGGTCGCCGGTATCGGCAGAACCGGTGAAATTTTTAGCATTGGGAATTATTTTTGTCAATACAGCCAGGAAAATAATTACAGCAGTGGAATAAGGGATCACCCGCGAGCCAAATAATAAACCAGCGAAGAATATAAGTGCAGGCCAGGCGATGATCGCCACATCATGTATCCCATAACCCTGAAAAATGTTATATTGAACAGCAAGTGATAACCCGGCAATCAGAAGTATGGATGAGATCGTCTGGTGACCTGCCCGGTTCAGCAGCACTCCCAATAAAGAAATTCCCCCCATTAGGTAAACAGACCAGTAGGAATCCATTTTAGAGAAATACATAATCGTTCCACTGACCATCGTGACTATGAAAACAATCCAGAGGATCGAACTAAGAGTTGTTTGTTTTGGTCTGAGTATACTAACAATATCATTTTTGTTTTTCTGAAGTGGCAAAATAGCTACTGTATTCGTTTTCATGTTATTAGTTCTCCTTCAGACTGGGTCATGATGGAATTATCGTATATCAGCGCGAAAATATTTTCTCATCATGCGTATTATTTGTGCTAAACCTTCATCCATCGAACAACCTCAGTTTGAATTGGGGAATGCTCATAATCAATATAGCAGCAGAGGATTACTATCTTATATATTTTGGGTAGGAGTTTTTTATGATTGAATAGAGTGGTTTCTGCCGATTAACAAATTTCATAAAATATTCTTTTCCATCTAAACCAGTAATTATACAATTACAGTAAGGTTATAAGATCGGCAGCAACATAAACTACAGAAAGTGAGGAAGAAATAAACGAGATGATGGATTTATTTGTTCAATTATTCCGTTATTTCCCTCTTTTACACCAGCAATTGATTTACTCGCTCTTGGAGCCATATCCTTACTCAATTGGGATTCCATCTTGGCTTGATTAATGACCGGCTTATCTGCTTCATGGTTATCTTTGAGACCCGGACTGGTTTCATGGGTACGTTTGACTCGGGTTTCGTCTTCAATAGAACCATTCTGATGAGCTGTGACAGGTTCATTGACGGTATTTCCTTGAATAACATCTTCTTCTCGTAACCAGATTTGGCAATGCCAGCAACGATATACCCCTACCTTATCGTAGATTGATGGGGAAATGACATTATGACAATGTGAACAAAGAGTGGATATAATAAACCTCATATTTCTTACAAAAGATTCTCATGCAACCACCCCTATTATGCTTGATTATAATCTGTTAAACAATCAGAATTCGGCTTATTCCCTTATAAGATGTATATCCCCCCTTTGTAGTATTTTGTCTGACAAAAACCTTAATCTATCAGGTCGTTATGAATGGCAAAGTAAGTTAATTCAGCATTATTCTTAAGATTCATTTTTGAAAGAATTCTAGCCCGGAAAGTACTAATGGTTTTGACACTTAAGCATAATTTTTCGCCGATTTCCGAAACCGTTTTTCCTGATGCAATTAATAGAAGCACCTGATATTCCCGATCGGAAAGAATATCTTGAACGGATTTTTCATGCTGGGGTTCGAGATTGGTGGCTAATAATTCTGCCATCGAATCACTGACATATTTTCCACCGGCACTAATTTTTTTGACCGCCTTCACCAATTCTTCCGGCACACTTTGTTTGTTTAAATATCCAGACGCACCCGACTTAAGCACCCGAATGGCATATTGGTCTTCGGAAAACATACTCATGATCAGGATTGGCAGTTTTGGATATTTATAATGCAATTCTTTCAATACATCCAAGCCACTCTGTTCAGGTAAATTTATATCCAAAATTATTAAATCCCAATTTTGATCGCGGGACATTTGTAGTGCTTCAAGTCCATTTTGAGCTTCACTTATTATCGCCAGGTCGTTTTCACTCTCCAGGATTTGCTTCACCCCTTTTCGTACAATCGCATGATCGTCGACAATCAAGATTTTCAACATAGACCCTCCTCAGGTACTACTCTTTTGGATGGAAAACTGCAATCTCAGGGAACCTAGAAATCACTCGAGTACCTCCGGTACGAGAATTCTTGAAATCGACTGACCCGTTAAAGGAATAAGCCCGCTCTTTCATTCCAAGAATCCCCAGCGAATTCGACCAGTTAATTTTTTCTTCGATAATCCCACATCCATTATCTTCCACCTCCAGGAGGATGTACTCTTCTCTAGCATATAAATGAACTTTTACGTGACTGGCATGCGCGTGTCTGGCAACATTCGTTAGCGATTCCTGGCAAATCCGGAAAGCAGCCGTTGCAAATTTTTGAGAGAAATCTTCCCGTTTCAGACTTGCTTTGAATAAGCATACAATTCCAGTTCGGATTTTAAAATCATTTACCAACCATTCCAGAGCTGGGATCAATCCCAGGGTATCCAAAATGCTTGGCCGCAAAGAAGTTGCAATCGTACGCACCAAATCAATGGTCGTATCAATATCTTTCAATGCGGAAGTTAATTTTTCTTCCACCAAATTGGAATATTCGACCTTATCAGTTTTTGCCTGGATGTTTTTTAACCAGAATAATTCCATCTTAAGCCCGGTTAATGCCTGACCCAACTCATCATGGATTTCACGAGCAATTGTCGCCCGTTCTTTCTCGCGGATCGTCTGTAAATGGCTGGATAAAGCATGAAGTTGCTTTAAAGAGTCCTCAAGCTGCTCTTTGGTATGTTTCAGCTCGGTAATATCAATCGTTGAGATAATGGCACATGGTCGACCGTCGATCTCGATCACCTCCGTGGAAAGCAAGCCAATGCCAACTTGCCCATTTTTCTTGCGAAAATGATATTCCAGGTTATGAATGCGAACATTCGTTTGAATTCTTTTGGTAACTTGTTCCTGCATCTGTGGGTCAACATACAATCCAATATCTTCCGAGGTATGACCGATGACATCATCGCGATCATAACCAGTAATCTGTTGGAAAGACTCGTTAATATCGATGAAGTTGCAGTTCTCATGGAGGTCGTTAATACTGATCGCCCCAGGTGCAAATAAAAAGACCTTGGAAAATTTTTCCTCCGACTTGAGCATCAACTCCTCCGCCTTTTTGCGTTCAGTGATATTGCGGATCGAAGTAACGCGCAGCTTGCGCTGGCTATGCTCAATAACGCGTCCGTGACTCTCGATAAAAAACTGCGTGCCATCTTTCCTTAGAGCGCAGTATTCTCGGACGATTTCCTTACCACTAGCGATCACCTGTTGTAAGATGTCTCGCTGCTCAGGTATCATGAATTGTGTAAGGTGTTTTCCCAGAACTTCGCTCATGTCATACCCCCACATTTGCATAAATTGCTGGTTGGCATCAAACACTTTTCCATTTTCGGTAATTACAATCGCTTCAAACGTCGCCTCAGACAGAGATCGAAAGCGGTCTTCTGAATCTTGGTGAGCCAGCTCTGCCTGTTTCCGCTTGGTGATATCTTGAATTTGAACAAGATACCCATGGGAAAATCCATCACTCTCTGACAAAGCATTAATAATGGTTTCGAAGTATGCAATACCTGATCTACTAGTCCTATATAAGTTGTTTGCCCTCAACCAATCAAAATCTAATTGATTTTCATAAAAAACAGATCCTTCCAGGTATAAATGCTTTTTTGCATCGGTAGGCAGATTCCGTTCATCAAAGAGGTTGAATCCAATTACCTCATTGCCGTCCCCTATACCAAATATATCAAGACAAGCACGGTTAATCTTTAATAAACTGCCATCCGCATCAAATACCTCAATCCCAATCGGAGATTCATCAAAAATCTGGCGGAATTTTTCTGCACTTTCGCGCAGCTCTACCCTTTCTTTTTTTACTAAATCAACTAATAAGACAATATTATCGATAAAATTCTTAACCAAATGTAGATATTGCTGATGTTCCTCAAACTGCAATGATCTTTCCCCTGAGTCTTGTAACGTTCTTTGCAGTGCAAATGTCAGATTTTCTAATCTGGCTGATACATTATCATTGACATGGAAGATCACTGCTGACAAGCTTTTGATCAGTTGCATAATGCTCATCTGTTCATCTTGTAGTAAGGTTAAATCCTTTTGGATTCTTATTGTCTGCATGCTGACACTTGTAAACACGACCATAAGAATAGACGCCGTCAAGAACAGGATTAGTAATTCATCGGTAATATCCTGTGAGATCACCAACAATGCTTCCGGCATATCAGGAATTTGGTCAACAAATGAAATATAGAGGCGACATGAGTCAATATAGATCGGGAAATTTTTATAAATATTCCCAATTTGTTTTGAGTCGTCCGAAAACCAAATGACGTCACCTGTAACCATCGCCAACTTTGTTTTACTAGCCAGGGAAATGGGAAAAAAATCTTTCGGTGAAAAAGAATTCACGATAAACTCATCTGCATAGCGTTTAACAAAATGAACTCGTTGAACGCCATCCACCATATCTGGAAAAAAAATGATAGTAATCTGCCCGGGTTGCAGATTATAAATTTTACCAAAGAAACCGCTCTTATTCAGGCGCATTCCTTCCAGAATGGGAGTCGGAGATTTCCTGATTGTGCCGTCAAAGCCAATCGTCAGGGTATGGAGAACCGTTATGGTTGAAGATTGACCGCCACTGTCTATTATGTTTTCCACCTTGTTTAAACGATCCAGGAAGAATTCTTTCCACACTTTTGAAGATTCTTTTAAACCCAGAAAATTGGTCAAAATGAACATTATAAGTAAAATCAAATTTGCCAAAAAGAACAAAAACCAATTCCATTTCAACACAAGACCGATTCTGGCATGGAGTAATCGAATACTCTTATAGATCATATTCATTACCTCTTTAAGGAATGAGCTACAAAATCCGTTACTTCAATTCGATGGTTTCTTTCGTTTTCATTGTGCCGTTCACGGTTTGAAGTATCGTAATTCTGTCCGACGTGCCATCCCCATATTCATCCATTCCCATCTTGCCATAACTCGTGTCAAAGATACGGGGCATTTCAAAATATGTTTTTATAGCTTCACGAGATGAGCCAACTTTCTGGATGGCATCATATAGAATATGTAAAATTGAAACGGAGTAATGAGTACCATTGGTAGCTTTCATGCTGTATATGTTCTCAAAATCTGCAATTTCAGCTTTATACTCTTCACCGTAAATCTCCAATCCCAGCGAAAAGAATAACACGCCATCCAAAGCCGGGCCTGAGTACAGAGATAATATCTCAATCGACCCCCATGAAGAAGAACCAATCAAGATTTCTGGACGCTGATCCCGGATGCCTTTAATGACCTGAATCACATCCTTAGCTGACAGGATATTGAAAATCCCATCCGGATTGACATCTAATATTTTCTTAGATACTTCCTCTCCAGACGTGAAGGGAATCTGCACAATTTCTCCGTTGAAATTTTCTTTGATGACATCTACAAAAGGATCTGCATAAGCGACATTGTCTATTGAAGTCACCAATACCAATCGTTTTACCCCTTTCTTTTGGTAATATTGACCAACTACTTTGGCTTGGGAAGAATTAGTTGGACACAGTCTGAAAAAGGCATCTTTTCGCGTAGCTAACGAGGCTGATGAAGATGTAATGCCGAAGGTAGGGATACCAGTTTTAGCTGCTTCATCTGCCAACCAGGTACCATCTTTGCTGAGTACACCGCCGATTATGACCGATACACTCTGCTCTTTCAAGCGCTGATAAGCGTTTTTAACTTCTACCTCGGTTGCTGCTGGGTTTTCAATGATGAATTTCACCGGACTGAGTCCAATTTTAGTGTGTTTGTTTTGATAGTAACGAATAAAAAGATTCTCTTCGTTACCAAGAGATGTGTCAATTGGTAATACCACCCCGATGAGGACCGGTCTCGAAAGATAGAATAAGAAGATTGACGCAGCGGCGAAAATCAGTATTCCAATCGCAACCATCAATTTAATGGTATTATTTTTCATTTCTTTCTCCTCCAGTTATTTTCTGCATTTCAGAGGGATTCTTCATCCGTGAATTGAGGCGGTACAAAAA
>JBAXBF010000153.1:0-7396 GCA_037142095.1 Chloroflexota bacterium | reverse complement strand
CATTCCGGTGATACTGACCCCCCCTGGCGAGAAGGATTTTCTGAGGACAAAATTGTAAAGAACGGTCAATGGCTATTCTGTCTGTAAAATTATTCTTTTTTGTTTTTCAACACTCCTTTTTTATTATGTAACCAGTACTTGAGCACTTGCATTCTTATTTACCGAAAGTGTGCATCCTTATTTACCGATTTAAAAACCTGATCTGTCCGTTAGGACAGAATAAAAATAAAAAAAAGAAGATTTATTTTGATTGATGTTGAAACGGGTAATAACTCCCTTCGAGTTATTCTCGTTTCAATATCTTTTGTCTTTCTTTGCCTGGGCTCATACTATCTGTTTGTTAAGATTATGACTGGGGGATCACCCTTGTTTTTTAGATTTCTTACGCATGGATTCTCCTTTGAGATCGATGCGATGGGAACCATGGCACAAACGATCCAGGATAGCATCCGCAATGGTCCCTTCTCCAATAAGTTCGTACCACTTGTCGACAGGAAGCTGGGAGCCAATGATGGTTGATTTTTTATCGTACCGGTCTTCCATGATTTCCAGTAATATCATCCGGGTTTGGGCATCGAAGGTTTGTAAACCAAAGTCATCCAGGATGAGTAAATCTGCTTTTTCAATGCGGGTTATTTCCCTGGGATACGATCCGTCGGCCTTGGCTGTTTTTAACATCGCAAAGAGTTTCTGACAGTTGAAGTACAGAACCTTATAGCCTTTCAAAACCCCTTGGTGGCCCAGAGCCGAGATTAAAAAACTTTTTCCGCAACCAGTCGGGCCAACGACTATGAGCGCCTCGCGGCGATCGATAAAACTGCAATCGGCGAAGCGAAGAAATTGATTCTTATCCAGGTTGCGGTGTTGGACAAAATCGATTTCTTCGACACTGGCATGATACCGGAAGTGGGCTGTTCTGAGGGATCGTTCGATTCGACGGTTCTCACGGTCTTCCCACTCGGCCTGAACAAGCATATTGATATATTCATCGTGAGTGAGCTGCTGATAAGTACGTGTCTGGATCAGAGACTCAAACGCCCGCTGCATCCCGTAGAGCTTTAACTGGCTCATTTTAGATAAACTGATTTCATTCATGGTACGGTGTCTTTAAGTGATTATCTATTGGTTATTTGTAATTCTCTGCCCCCCGGATGTTCTCATGCAGAGGCAAGGTATATTGAGCTGAGGGTTGATCTTCAATTTTATCAAAATGATGGCCCAGGGTGTTCTTGATAAACATAAAGGTGTATGTGTGGAACCGAATGCCCCGCCGGCAAGCGGCGGAAAGTCGTTCTTTGCCGACTTTTCTGCTAAACGACAACACTCCTTCACAACTTTTATAGGCCTGCTCAACATACATGGGTTTGTCAAGAATGGCCTGAAGATATTGTTCAACCTCAGGGGAGACTTGCCTTCCCTTCTCAAGGAGCTTCTCCGGTGAAAGTCCTAACACGTATTGTTTTCCTTTGTCCAAATGATCAGGGTTGGTCGTATAGCGGGTGGAACTGGTACCCCGCAGGTGGAAGGCGATCTGCTCACCATTGAGGTAAATACTCACACATCGCACCGACCATATAACCTTGCAACGCTGCCCAATGAACCGGTGAGGTGCGCTATAGAAATGATGTTCACGTGCTATGTGTACATGAGTATTTGATCCCAGGGTTAACTTCAGGTAATATTTGATCTCGTACCGGTCTTTGGGAAGGGGGCGTAAGAGTTGCCGTTCCTCTCGCTCAAACAACTCCCTTCGGCTATAATCCCGATCCTGCATTTGAAGGGCATTATGTATTTCAAGCAGGGGCAAACGCTCTTGATTTAAACTGTGAATAGTATGAAACACCTTATTGCGTATAACGGCATACACACGGCTATAGATGATGTTAACCATCCGTTCAACCCAGGCTTTATCCTGAGGCTTGCGGCTCCGTGTGGGGACAATCGCAATCCCGTAATGATTGGCCAGATCTTCCATATCCTTGGCAATCTTGGGTTCATACCGACAAGCTTTGGTCACCCCGCTCTTAAGATTATCGGGAACACAGGCCAGGGGAACCCCGCCAAAATAGATCAGGGCATTTTCAATACAGTACAGAAACTCCTCCTTTTTCTGGCTTTGACAAAACTCAATGTAGGTTAATCCGCTAAAACCCAAGGTGGCAACCAGCATTTCCACTTCTGTTACCTCGCCTGTGTTAGGATCAACAATAGGGAATTTTTTACCGGCAAAATCAACATACAGTTTATCCCCCGGTTTTTGCTCAATATGCAAACTGGATTTATTGGAAGCGTGCCACTTCTGAAAATGATAACAGAACTGGGAGTAACTGTATCCGCTATGGTACTTCTCCTTATATTCCTGCCAGAGCACCATCCGGTTAACGCCCACACGGCGGAGTTCTTCTGTAAAATACGAGAACTGCTCTTTTAAATCGTTAAACCGCTGGATCTCCTCATGTCCTTTGGCATCGGTAAACAAGGCTTCCAGGGCAGGTTCCTCCATCTGGATAAGATCCTGTAAAATATAGCCTTTACGAGCGATCTGATCCAGATACCCGTTGATCGTGGTTTTAGATACACCTGTCGAAAAGGTAATCTTGTTTTTGCCTGTCCCCAGGCTTCGTAACAGCAAAATTTGTTTCAGTGAGCTCATAGGTATCATTGTTCCAGCCATTGAATGTATCGTTTAGGTTTGTCATAAAATACAAATCCATTCGATAAATACAACAAGTCCTCAGGGGGTCAATATGCCGGAATGTCAGACCTTTTCTCTAAAAAAGTGGGGTCAGTATGCCGGAATGTCATCGATGTAAATCACATCGGATAAACCAGAAAAATCCGTAAATAGAAGGCTAATATCCAATGCTTTATAGAAACAAGGAAGAAATCAGCTCATCTCAGTGGTCAGGGGGGGTCAGTATCACCGGAATGCTGGGGTCACCTTGCTCCGGAATGGTGGGGTCAGTATCGACCGGAATATACAAGTAAACGGAACAAAACGATGCCACCTTCAGGTGAAGGCATACAGGGAAAGACTTTTTGAAGGCTCATTAATTTCGATTCCGGGGACCCTTTCGATGTTTCATATTGAGATGTAAAGCGGAGCAAGAAATCCATGAAAGAAGCATGTTTGAATGGGTTGAGCCAATCGATAGTCATATGTTTAAGGGGATAACCAAAAGAAAAGGCCGTCATAGTTGACAGCCTGGCCTTGTTTTTCATCGACATATGCGATGATTTGGGGAATGATTCTATGGCGTATTTACTTGTGCTTCTCATATTTTTTCTGGAGTTCCATCCCTTGGTGCTGGCGGTAACTGGGGCCACGGATCTCTATCTTTACGGCATGGTGAAAGATACGGTCCAGGATCGCACGGGTGGAGATAGGATCACCCAGGTATTCAGCCCAGGCCTTTTCTTCAACATTGGTTGTAAAGATCAGCGGACGGTTCAGTTGGTAGCGCTCATCGACCACCTTGAAGAGCAAATGGGCTTCTTTGGTGACCTGGAGTTCCAGCCGGTCATGACCCATCTCATCAATGATCAACAGATCGGGATTGACATATTTGCGAAGACGTTTGAGCAGGTTTTTTTCAAACACCCCGCTGTTCAGATCACCAATCAGGGCTGCACAGGTCGTATACAATACTTTGTATCCCTGTTCACAGGCAATCAAGCCCAAAGACTGCGCCAGATGTGACTTTCCTGTCCCAACATCACCAATCCATAAGATCGATTCATGATTTTTGATAAACTCCATGGTCGAGAGATCCATCACCAGGGATTTGCGTAATTTGGGCTGAAAGCTAAAGTCAAAGTCCGAGAGCAGCTTGTATGGCCGTGGCAACCGGCTCTCCCGGATGCGGTACCGGATACCACATTCCTGTTTGAGAATGACTTCATCTCGTAAGACCATATCCAAAAAATCAAGTAAGCCCAGTTGCTTTTCATGAGAGCGTTTGATTAGTTCAGTGTGCTTTTGGGCGAGGTTCTTTAATCCCAGGTACTCGCTCATCTGGGCGAGCGTGTCAGGTTTAGTCTTCATCGTCTGGTAATTGATCAAACAAGGTTTTAATGGCATCCCGGCCCTGGGCATGGGTCTTCAAAAAGCGCTCTATGGTTTTAATGTCATAGACCCCATGGTCCATGGCCCGGCTGACTGCCTTGAAGATATCCTCGGTAAAATAATGAACCTTCAATGCCAATAGCGCGTTAAGGGCTGGCGTGGGATCCTTTTTCTGCTGTGTGAGCTTTTCAGCATATTGCTGCATAATCCCTCCCATGGCCGACAGGCGTTGTTTTACCTCCGATAGCTTGAGCACTTTGGCATGGGTATAGGCAGGCGGTAGTCCAATGTACCTTCCGGTGGCACCCTTTTCGGCCAGGGGATGAGCGGTGAGGAGTTTAAAATCGTGGGAGTAAATGATCACCTGATCGATTGTGACTCTCAGTGGACAACTCTTGAACAGGTAATCCCCCGGAACATAATAGTAATATCCCTGGTATTGGACACAGGATTCCTGAGTCACCACCCGGTAGACAATCAGTGAAGTATCGTAATGGCTCGTTGGTAAAGGTAACAAACAAGGTACTTCATCACCGAACATGTCGATTGGCCTTCGACGGGTAGTGCGGTGCACCCGCACATCGTTGACCTGGGTTAACCAGCTTCTTAACTGCTCTTTCAGATCATTCTTGTCCCGGAAGCGACGGCCACCAATGAAGTTTGTTTCCAGGTAATAAAACGGACGTTCTATTTTTAAGTTCTCTGTCGGCTTTCCGGGATGAATCGTCAGGGGGCGAAAACCATAATGCGAAGCAAAACCCAGGTAATGCTGATTAAATATGGGTTGGCCGCTTTCCCAACGATCCACGCATACTTTTTGGTTATCACTCTTGATCTCGCGCGCTACCCCGTCAAAATACATGAACGCGTGAACCAGGCATTCAAACAAGCTTCGCTGCGTCTTATCTTCCACCACTTCGATATACTGGCGGCGACTGTAGGCAAGAATGTAACTGAACAAAATCACCTTATGCTCGCGGCCTTCTGATGAAGTGAACTCGATCATGTACTCGCTCCAGTCATGCGCGGCCCGCTGTCCGGGAGCGGTCTCCACACAGCGGATCACCGGATGGCATTTAGTTGCCCGTATCTTACTCACGTAGACCTCAACCATGGTTATCTTACCGGGATAGCCCTCTTCAAGGATATGTTCAAAGATTCTCTGCACGGTAATATTCCCAAACTTCTGCAGCAATTCATGGATATGCTCTTTATACGGGTCCAGTTTGGAAGGGTAAACCTTGGGCAATTTCAGGGGATTTACCCCCTCAGTCCGCCGGCGTTCATTCTCCGCCAGTATCCTGATCACCCGCTCACGGCCACAATGATATTCCCGGCTCAGACGTCGGATGGACCAACCCTGGTTACGATGATAAATCACACTGTTTTCAAAGGCTTCATCTTTCATAAGATCTCAAGGTATTGTGAATGATTTCTGATAATCGGCTCATTGGAGCCACTAATTCATCCATGGGTGGCAGTACAATGGATTTCTGCTCAGCGGTGAGCTGCACCGTGTGTTCACTTTGCAACACCCCGCCCAATATGTTCACCTGTAAGCGAAGCAATTCCCTGGCCTTTAACAAGCGGTTTCCGTGATCAGATAATCTGCTGTCATGGATCTTGTCGCCTTGCATGGCCCCTCGGATCACTTCACGACTGTGGCTGTAAATATATCCGGCTTCCTGGGCGCTTTTGGCTTTCAGCAGTTTTTCCACCACGATAGCACACTCGCGGCTGGTTAGTCTCTCCCGCGTCACTACCTCCAGGGCCTGACCCTGATTGCCACGCGGCAATTTGACCAGTTCCCTGCCATGGCTCACCGTGATACTGCCCATGCGCAAGGCATCCTGAACCTCGGGCCGTAGCTTCTCGATCAGGCTTAAGCGGCGGCATACCCAGCTATGGCTTTGTCGCAGTACCCTGGCCACTTCTCTCTGGCTCATTCCATGATCATGAATCAAACTGCATACGATGAGTCCCTGCTCGTACATGCTTAAACTGCTGCTATGCCGGTTGTAATGAAGGATCATAGCTTTGGCCATGACCACATCCACCTCGAACACCAACGATTGTAACTCTTCCAGTCCAATTTCCAGAGCCGCCCGGTAACGCTTGATCCCATCGATGATATGATATCCATCGTCGTTCTTCAGTAAGATCAGCGGTTGAAGTTGTCCGGTGGATCGCATCGACACCTCCATGCTTCTCACTGCCTCGGGCTGGATCAGCCGAAACTCATTCGACCATTCCCGGATTTGATCGGTTTTGACCATGATGGGTTCCATGGGTGCGATTTTTTGCCAAAGGTATTCCTTCACCTGCGGCGGGTCAATCGCGTCCGGATTTACAATAAACGTACAAACATCGGTTGAACCTTCGTAACTGATTCCATGTCAATGATTTTCGACATGAACGTGTCCGGATTTACAATCTTTTTGTAATCCACCGCGATCATCGCGTAAACAGTATCATTATCAGGAGTTTGCAGCATTATCGTGTCCGGATTTACAATCTTCGGTTCCTCGATCGTTTTACACGCTTTGCGGGCATTCCTCGCCCGCTGTTTCTGACAGTTGTCTAATACATAATCAGGATGCGATGCCCGGTAATCTCGTTGATACTGCCAACTGGCCTGGTTGCCCTTGTCTGCCTGCTTTTTCTTCCGCTCCCGGGCATGACGGAGTTTATCAGACCGGAATGATTCATTGGTCTGGTATTTGTACCGGTCAAAAATCCGTTTTCGAGCCGCCTGACAGGCTTTTTCGCCACAATAATACTGATCGAGATGTTTGAGCTTTTTGTTCGATGGAACTTCTTTTCCGCAATGCCGGCATACCAAGGTTCGCATAGACGTCCTTTTTTACGTCTACGTATTTCCCGGTTTTTGGTGGCATCAATTTAGTTCAGGAAATGGCACCGGTTTGGTTCGGGCCTGAAACTTTGTCCCATTCAACCGTATCAACGGTTGCCTCCCCGGTTGCTGGTACTCATGTTCCTTCTGGAGATCAGATAGTTTGGAACTGGAATGCAGTAATAGGCGCAACTGGGTATAAATGGAACAACATAAATGATTACGCTACCGCCAAGGATATGGGAACAACTACGACTAAAACAGAAACAGGGTTAACGGCAGGTACGACATATACAAGATATGTATGGACATACAATACTTGTGGGATTTCCACAGTAGTGTCTTTAACAAGTCAAACATTACCTTTATCTATTGGATTAAACTATTGTGGAGGAATAATCTTTTACATTGATGGCACAGGACAGCACGGGTTAATTGCGGCGACCAGCAACCAGAGTGGCGGAGCATGGGGGTGT
>JBAXBF010000152.1:0-7503 GCA_037142095.1 Chloroflexota bacterium | reverse complement strand
TTGGGAAAAAATTGACTCTGCATTAATACCTATCCAACTTTTATCTACATTTGCGGCTGAAAGCGTAACGCCATTTCTAACAACTCCAGGATAACCACAACCAATCGGATCTTGCCAATTAAAGTGATTTTTTATGGCAGCTACAACTTCGGCGACCGCTTTTGGAGTAGCTGGAATTGGCGTCTCGATTCGATACCTCTCTGAAAGCATCTGTCCTGTTCTAATATCTACTGGAGCACCTTTAATTCCGGATCCACCAATATCAACACCTAAAACTTGCATATATAACCTCTAATCTCTTTTTTTATACAATATTCGTTGAGATAATTTCAGACTGATTAGATTCTAACTCATCTTGAATATTAAATAATGCCGATAGCTCTTTAAGGCTCTCATTTGCTTCTTCCTCATTCAACAAACTGATTGCAAATCCTACGTGGACAATAGCATAATCACCAATATTTGCTTCTGGTACATATGTCAAACAAACCTCACGTTGCGTACCACCAAAATCAATTTTACCCATCATCATTCCGGCATTATCATAGATATTGATAATTTTTCCTGGGATACCTAAACACATAATATACTCTCCTAATCTTATGCCTCGATTTCGATACTATCTAAGCGAAATTCCTTTCCTTCAATAATTTGCACTCTTATACTCCCACAACTTGGACAGGGTGACAATTCTTCTATCGTATAGATTCTATGACAATCGATACATTCAAGAGTACCAGGAATTCGCTCAAAATGCAATTGTGCTCCTTCGCAAACCGTATCTTGACTGATGATATCCCAATAAAATTGGATCGAATCATCAACGATGGAAGATAACTGCCCAATTACCATATACAAATCCAATACTCGTTTTGCTTTGGACATTTGAGCATGATTAAGAGAAATCTCAAGGATACTTTGTGCAAAAGAAAGTTCGTGCATCGTATTAATTTAGATTATACCATTCGTTAATCAACATTCTTAATACGCATTAATCAAATAAATACCACTCAAAACGGTTATTCCACCCAATATCTGAATAGGCATTAAGGCTTCCCCTGCAGCCGGAATGGCTAACAACGCAGTCAAAACGGGCTGAGCGATCAACGTCGGCGAAACAACCGAAGCTGGTAAATGCCCCAAAGCATAACTGATAGAAAAATATCCAACAATTTGGGATATTAAGGCTGCTCCGAAAAATGCCAATACCGTTGTCAAATCATATCCAAAGAAAGAGTTTCCCGCGAAGACATTCCAAATTAATAATCCGAAGGATGCTACGATAACTACAATCCACACATGAGGCAATGTGGAAAAATGTTTTCTACTTCTTTGAGTGACTAAATAGTAGCCTGCATAAAAGAGACTTGAAATTACTGCTAACCCATCCCCGCCAGATAATTTTGGGTCATGAATAAAATCACTCCCTAGGACAATGATTGCCCCAAGCAGAGATAAAAATAGACCTGCCCAAAAACGTTTTGAACGACTTTCATGCCAAAATAGAAAAGCAAATAATGCCACCCATAACGGTGCAATGTTGTTGAGCAAAGTAGCATTTGCAATTCGTGTATTTTGTAAGGAAACGCTCCATAAAGCATGATCAGAAGCAGTAAATAAACCAGCAATAACCGGCAATATGAGATATTTCTTTTCAAATGAATGGGTAATGCTATATTTGACAAAGAAAGGAAAAAGAATTATTGACGCTATCAACATGCGATAAAAGGCGGTTATTGGTCCAGGTGCATTTGCCCAACGGACAAAAAGAGAAGAAAGACTTAGCGCGATTATTCCAATTCCGAGTGCTATGTGTGGGAAATATGTTTTTAATGATTTCATTATTGATTATTATAACACTCTTGATTTAGCATAGAATTCCTATTGGACAATCTCTTACATTAAGGGTATAATATCTTTTAGCCAGCCCAAGGGCTGGCATTTGTACGAATCGGAGGTATTCTACATAGTATTATGAGTGGTCGAAGAAATCAATGGTTTTTAATATTCATAATTGTTATTGCCGTAGTTTCAATATGGCTTGATTTACCGGATAATCCAGGTTTACATTTTATTGGGATCGATAAGGAAATCAAGACATACTTAGGTCTCGACTTGGTTGGTGGAACACAAGCTTTGCTTGAAGCAGATGTTCCTGAAAGCACGAAAGTAGATGATGTCCAGATGAGCACTGCACGACAAATCATCGAAAATCGTGTTAACAGCCTTGGCGTTACTGAAGCTGTGGTGCAATTAGCAGGTGATCGTCGTATCTTAGTAGAAATTCCGGGGATTAAAGACCCTGATCAGGCACTTTCTACAATTAAGGGAACTGCGTTGCTCGAGTTTATTGATATGGGAAGCACCCCTCTACGAGAAGGTAGCACCGTAAAGTCGGACTATATTACTAAAAGTGCAATTGCGGCGCCAACTTCACCTCCGGTGAACCAAGCGCCTTCCCCTACGCCATCTGCTTCAGCTACCCCAGCTTTAGAAGACAAAGTTTGGCATACGGTAATGACAGGTGCTGATTTAAAAAATGCTCAGGTAACTACTGATCAACTTGGTAAAATGGCAATATCCTTTGAGTTAAACGCTGATGGTGCAAATGTTTTTCAAGAATATACCACGAAAAACGTGGGGAAGTTCTTAGCCATTTCGCTTGATAAGAAATTAATTTCCGTCCCCCGCGTAGAAAGTCCTATTACAGAAGGGAAAGGTATCATTACGGGCGATTTCAACGTTGAAACTGCAAATGCATTAGCAGTCCAACTACGATATGGCGCATTACCTATTCCATTGAAGGTAATTGAGACGAGAACCGTTGGACCAACGTTAGGACAGGATTCGCTTCAGAAAAGCCTTACTGCGGGAGTCATTGGTCTGATTATTTGTGCCCTGTTCATGGCATTATATTACCGATTACCCGGTTTAGTCGCCGATGTTGTTATGTTGTTTTATGCGCTCATCAGTTTTGCTTTATTCCGATCTATCCCAGTCACTTTAACCCTTTCCGGTATAGCTGGTTTGATGTTAAGTACTGGTACTGCATTCGACGCTAATATATTAATTTTTGAACGTTTCAAGGAAGAATTACGCTCGGGTAAGAATATGCGGCAAGCTTTGGAATTGGGATGGCGACGAGCCTGGCCATCAATTCGAGATTCTAATGCTGCAACTCTTATTACTTGCGCAATTCTATTTTGGTTTGGTTCTACATTTGGAGCGACCATAGTCAAGGGTTTCGCTGTAACATTGTTCTTAGGACTTGTAGTCAGTTTATTTACCGCTGTCCTTGTAACCCGCACGTTCTTAGACATTGTATTAACTGTATTCAAGCCTAGCGACCAAAATAAATGGTTTGGTCTCTAATATTATCTAAATTATAGAATAGGGTTTACTAGATATGTTAAACATCATCGGCAAACGATATATATTTTTCGTAATTTCATTTTTCTTGATTGTTCCGGGATTGGTTGTGTTTATTGTGGACGTAGCTACCAATAAACTGCCGTTGTCAATTGATTTTACCGGTGGCTCATTCGCTGAATTCCGAATTAAATCAGATCGGCAGATCTTACCTGCTGATTTGATCAACGTGTATAATTCACTTAATATTTCTGATGTTCAGGTACAAACAACCAACCAGGGAACATTTGTAATACGTTCATCTTATCTTGATGAACAGGTTCGCCTCAATGTTATTTCTGCTATCGAGAAAGAAACTTCAGGTACAGTTGAAGTTTTGAGATTTGATAGTGTTGGTCCAACAATTGGTAAAGAGGTAACTAGCCGAGCAACTTCTGCTGTCCTTGTCTCGACAATCATTGTTGCTACTTTTATCGGTTTTGCGTTCCGGGGTGTAGCGAATGCATTCCGATATGGTATATGCGCCGTAATTGCTTTGATTCATGATATTGGCATTGTGTTGAGTGTTACAGCCATTGGCGGACACTTCTTCGGATGGCAATTTGATGCTTTAATTTTCACTGCTTTACTGACCGTTATTGGTTTCTCAATGCAGGATACGATCGTTGTCTTTGATCGTATCCGCGAAAATTCTAATATCTTCCGACGCCTAGATTTTGAATCTTTAGTCAATCATTCTGTCGTACAAACTTTACAGAGATCTATTAATACTCAGTTGATGACAGTTGAGTTCATGTTACTGGCACTGGCATTATTCGGTGGTGTTACCCTTAGAAATTTTGCCATAGTAATGTTGGCTGGACTGATAAGTGGAACTTACTCTTCTATATTCGTCGCATCGGCTGTATTAGTTGTGTGGGAAAAGAAAGAATGGCGTACTTGGTTCCGACGGTCTTCAGAAGTATCTGCATAATAATACCTTAGGTCAAAAACCATTAATAACCGCCCTTTGAAGTTCCTAAGGGCGGTTTTATTGGTTCTTTGATGAAAGTTTCCAAGTTTATTAATTTCTTACCAATAATAATATTACAGTAATTATACTAAGAATCCCACCCATAGGCAGTGTCTTCGAAAATGGTTGATATTGTTTTTTCATGATTAAGATAATTATCCAGAAAATACTGATTAGACTTGCAACGAGGATTAATAAGAAGATAGAAATTAGTATTAACGGAAATCCCAAGAATAAACCGGCAATACCGGCTATCGCTACATCTCCAAAACCGAGAGCGGGAGAATTAATATTTTTCACGATCCATTTTGAGAAAATATAACCTAGTAAAAATATTACTAACACAAATCCGAATCCAACGATAAAACCTATTGCCGTTTCCCTCCATCCATGTATCAAATAACCCAGGCAAGATCCTAATGCTATGCCAACAATACTAATGGGAAAAGGGATCATACGATGTTCATGATCAATAATGTATACGATTGAAAAATATATAATTTCAAGCCAATAGCACCAATAAGTAGATGGATCAAAAAATTTTTTATTTATCCACAAGGATAAAAATATAAAAATACAAATAACTATCCAATTTCTCTTCGCGTAGGGTTTATTACATTTAGGACAACGAAAAGATAATTCAGAATAAAATATCATCGATTGTTTTTTTTCGCAATTGGAACAATAAGGAATTAGTGAATATTTTTTATTTGGTAGATTATCAGCAACAAGATTAACGAACCGGGCAAATGTCCAACTAATGATTATTATAAAAAGGGAAATCAATAGGTAATCAGTCATATAGAAAGTATATCAGAGTCGTGTATAATATATCAGATCAAAAGAAATTCAGTTTCTATTATGATTTATGTCAAATAATATTCCCATTATTGCTTTTCTATCCGATTTTGGAGACCAAGATCCTTATGCTGGAATCGTAAAAGGTGTGATGTCTCAAATCGCTCCCGCATCCAAAGTAATTGATCTTACCCATAATGTTTCACCTGGAGATGTTCAACGTGCTGCTTTAATTTTATGGCAAGCTGTTTCTTATTTTCCACAGGGAACGATTTTTCTAGCAGTCGTTGACCCTAGCGTAGGTTCAAAACGTTTGCCGATTATATTAAAAACAAAACAGCATATATTTATTGGACCAGATAATGGATTATTCACATATGTAACCCTGGGTGGTTTCACCGCTTGGCAGATCTCCAATCCCAGATTTTCCCTACCCATTAAATATGCGACATTTCATGGACGAGATATATTTGGACCTGTAGCGGCTTATGCTTCCATTGGTCATCCGTGTGAGGAATTTGGATTGCCTATAGAAAATATCCAGAAGATTGAATTACCTCGATCACATATTGATATAGATCGTATGCATGGTGAGATCTTGTACGTCGACTATTTTGGTAATCTTATCACCAGTTTGGGGAAATTTATTCCCAGTAATGGGACTAGAACTTGGATGCTATCAACATGGTTACCCGAAAGTAAACGTAATGATATGTCATATTCATTTACCAACGCTTACCTCCAGCTTAATAATGGTCAAAAGCTTCGTATGGTAAGTAACTATACAGAAATCAACGAAAATGAATGTGCGGGTCTCGTTGGAAGTTCTGGATTAATCGAAATAGCTGCAAATGGCTCAAGCGCGGCAAAGAGACTTGATTTAAAAAATAAAGATGAAATATTATTAATGTTTCCTATCTAAGGAGGAGAACAATGACTGAAAAATTTATCATCGAAGGTGGGTATCCTCTTCAAGGAACAGTAATTCCATCAGGCAACAAAAACTCAGCTTTGCCTCTCCTGGTTGCTTGCTTGCTTACAGATGAGGCTGTAACTCTTCATAATATACCCCAAATTGGGGATGTCCTGTCAATTAGAAAATTACTCGAAGGTCTTGGGGTGAAGTTTACAGATGTTGACGAGCATACCTGGATATTGGAGGCAAATGATATTCATCAAACCAATATAGATTCAAATATTTGTGCTAACATACGGGCTTCAATACTTTTAGCCGGTCCTATGGTTGCTAAATATGGGGGAATAGTGTTACCTCCGCCGGGGGGAGATGTAATTGGTAGAAGACGTTTGGATACTCATATCCTGGCTTTCCAAACATTAGGCGTTAACATTTGGTACGACGATAAAGAAAGGATGCTATGTTTTAAATCAGATCATCTTCAAGGAGCTGATATTTTGCTTGATGAAGCAAGTGTTACTGCAACAGAAAATATCATTATGGCAACCGTATTGGCATCAGGAACATCCATTATTCGGAATGCTGCATCTGAACCTCATGTCCAAGAATTATGTCTAATGCTAAACAAGATGGGAGCTAAAATTGAAAATATTGGATCCAACTTACTTCTAATTCAAGGCGTTGACAAATTACACGGTTGTGAGTTTTCGATTGGTCCTGATTATATGGAAGTAGTCAGCCTTATTGGTGCATCGATTGTCACTCATAGCACCATTCGGATTCAAAATGCAGGACGTCACTACTTACCTATGGTTCAATTAATATTTAACCGGTTAGGCGTCGACTGGGAATATGACGATGACGATTTAATCGTATCAGCAGATCAAGAATTATTTGTTAAGCCAGATGTAGGGAATGCTGTTCCACAAATTAGTGTAATGCCTTGGCCAGCATTCCCTACAGACCTGATGAGTATAGCTATTGTTGTCGCAACGCAATCATCAGGGAATGTGTTATTTCATGATTGGATGTACCCAAGTAGAATGTTCTTTACAGATAAATTAGTTGCGATGGGAGCCCAAATTGTTTTATGCGATCCTCATCGATGTATCGTTCATGGACCCACTCAACTATATGGTTCTAATCTTGAAAGCCCTGACATTCGCGCAGGGATGGCATTAGTGTTGGCAGCATTAGCAGCAAAAGGACATTCTGTCATTAGGAATATTGGGCAAATTGATCGTGGTTATGAAAACATCGATCAAAAACTAGCAACGCTCGGAGCAAAAATTAGCCGCGTTCAAGACTAGGTATTTATAATAATTATTGTATTGTAATCATATTAGCAATATTACTTTTTATATACATTCTCATAAAATGAAGGTATAATAATATCCTGTGGTAGTAG